>DASQTR010000679.1:0-13839 GCA_035641795.1 Ilumatobacter sp. | reverse complement strand
GGCGCGACGCAACCAGCCACGAACCGGTGCCATGAGGGCGGTGTCGAACAAGAGGTGCATAGCCACACGCACCGCCGCACCGGCCGCGGCCGCGCTCTCGCCGGCGGCAATCAGACCTGCGTACGCGCGCTCCCAGCTCTCGATCGTCACATCGAGGTGACCTAACCCATACGCGACGTCGGCGAGGACCGGTAGGTCGGCGATCCCGATCTGCGCTGACTCGTCGGCCTCGAGGAACAGATCGAACGCCAGCTGCCACTGTCCACGAGCTGCGGCGTCGTGCGCACGCTCGACCACGCCGCTCGCAGCGCCGTCGCTCATCGTGCGCCTCCCATCTCGCGGCGGTTACCGCGGTAACAGTCTTGCTCACGCCTCTGGGTTGAAGGCGAAGTTCCGCCCACAACCGATCCCGAGGAGGAATCATGGAACACGCAACGGTCAACGGCATCGAGCTGGAGTTCGAGATCATCGGCTCGGGTGACCCCGTGCTGCTGATCAGCCCCGTGCTCGCTGACGGGTTCCTGCCGCTCGTCGCCGAGCGGCCGCTCAACGAGCACTACCAGCTGATCCGGTACCACAAGCGGGGCTGGGGCGGGAGCACCCACCCGGCGACGCCGGTCACAGTGGGCGACCACGCCGCCGATGCCGCGGCCCTGCTCGACCACCTCGGTGTAGCCCGGGCACACGTGGTCGGGCACTCCAGCGGTGCCGCCGCTGCCGCACAGCTGGCGCTCGACGAACCGAACCGTGTCGCCACGCTCGCGCTCTTGGAACTCTCGATCTTCTCCGTCCCCAGCGGGGAGGCGTTCCTCGAGGCTGCGGCCCCGGTGTTCGCGACATACGCAAGCGGCGACCACGAGGGAGCGCTGTCCATGTTCCTGAGCGCCGTGAGCGGACTCGACTGGGCGGGTTGCCACGCACTGCTCGACGAACGGATCCCGGGCGCCGTCACCCAGGCCATCAAGGACGCCGAGACGTTCTTCGGCGTAGAACTTCCCGCACTGACGCAATGGACCTTCGGCGCAGAACAGGCCGCCAGCATCAGGCAACCGGTGCTCTCCATCCTCGGCAGCGACACCGCAACGCTCTGGGTCGAAGTCGCGGCGTTCCTCCGCGCCTCGGTGGCCGACGTCGAGGAGCGCACCATCGACGGCGTCGGCCACCTACTCCACATCCAGGAGCCCCAGCCCGTCGCCCGCGAGATCGCCGCCTTCCTCCAAGGCCACCCTCTCTGAGGCCCTGGTGACTGGCGACAATGCACTCGACTTCGGATACAACTGGTGACAGCGGGCAAGCACTCACAATCCAGAATCGCCGAGGAGGGTTCAATGGCTATCCCCGTCCAAGTCACCTTCGATTGTGCGGACCCAGACAGCCTCGCGCATTTTTGGGCGGATCTGCTGGGGTACCAACTCGACCCGCCGCCGCCTGGCTACGACTCGTGGGAGGCGTGGCTGATCGAGCAGGGCATCCCCAAGAGCGACTGGAACATGGCCAGTGCCGTGAGCGACCCCGATGGGCGCGGGCCACGCATCTACTTCCAGCGCGTATCAGAACCCAAGGAGCTCAAGAACCGAGTCCACCTCGACGTCAACGCCGGCGGCCCGCGGGGTACGCCCGACGACCAGCGCCGTCGGGCGGTGGATGTAGCCGTCGAGCGCGCCATCGCGTTGGGGGCCGCGAAGTTGCGTCTCGTGGAGGAGCGCGGCGAGCGGCACTACGTCATGCACGACCCGGAAGGCAACGAGTTCTGCCTGCAGTAGCCGAGCGGACAATCCTCCGGCGCCAGTAGCCCACGATCGGGTTCGGTGCACCTAGGTAGGTGGCGGTCCCAGTAGATCCCAACGGTTCCCCGCGAGGTCGAGGAACACGGCATAACGGCCGTAGGGCTCGTCGCGAGGGGCCGTGACGAACTCGACGCCATGGTCGAGCATCCGCTGACAAGCCGCGTCGAAGTCGTCGACACGAAGGAACAAGCCGACTCGCCCTGCGAACTGGCGGCCCACCGAATCGATCTGTTCCGCGCCGACCGCCTCGGCGAGAAGCAGCCCCGTCTGCGCCTCGGGGGGTCGGACGACGACCCAACGCTTCGGACGTCCATCGTTCGTTGTCGCAGGCGAGTCCTCGACAAGGTCGAACCCCAATGCGTCGACGAAGAATCGGATCGCGTCGTCGTAATTTTCGACGATGAGCGCCGTGTGCTCGATGTGCACATGCCGACGGTACGCAATCGCGCTTCGCCGGCAGTGCTACTCGTGAGTACGAGTCGCGATTGCGACCTGCCTCGTCTCAGTCGCGATCTTGCCACGTGCAGATGCAGGCCTCGTTGCCTTCGGGGTCGGCAAGGATCCAGAACGCGCGGGCCCGCCGATCGCTGACCAGCGTGCCGCCCGCCGCCAACGCCGCAGCGATCCGCTCCTCGGCCACGTCATGGGGCACGGTCACATCGATGTGGATGCGGTTCCGCTGCGGACGCGCTCGATCCATCTGCTGAAACCAGAACGCCGGTCCGATCCGGATCGGATCGACGATGGCTACGACGCGCCCATCTGGTCGGGCAGCGGCATCCTCGTAGTGGAGCACGGCCTTCCAGAACGGTCGCACCGCTTCGACGTCCATGGCGTCGATCGCGACCTCGAGCGCCTGTGCCGCGGACGGCTCCGAGATCGCGCCGGCCGCGGCTGCCAATGCCGAGATCTCGCCGGCGAGATCGACGTCAAGGTCGGTCACGGCATCGAGCGCATGAGTCGTGAGCGCCACATGCAGCCAGTCGGGGTATCTCACATCGAGGTCGGGATGATGCCCCGCCCGTTCGGCGGCGGCCGCTATCGCCGATGCCAGTTCGGCCGCAGACGCGAACGTGCCGCATCGATACGACGCTTCCACCCGGCCGAGGGCATAACGCCAATCGGCCAGGTCCGTGCGCGCATGGAACTCCGTCGCCGTCACAACCGTCACCACGCGTTCCGGCTCTCGTCTTGATCAGGTGGCGCACTCGCTGGCGCCGATCTCCGCGACGTACGGACCCGTTTCGCCATAGTCGATGTAGAAGTCGGGGTTGTCCTCGACGCTCGGGAAGACGTCGAGCTCCTTGAGCGTCTCGCCGATCGTCGTTGCCCCTCCTGCGCGGTCGAGCCAGGTGCGGAACGTCTCGCCCGCCTCGCGCTCGTTGGCGAAGCGACGGATCACCCGCACCGCTCCCTCCGCCGCGTTCTTCGCCGGCAGGCGCAGTGCCTTCTCTCCGAAGTAGATCTGCTCCTGGCCGACGTAGCCCCCGAGCAGCATCTGGTAGCCCGGCGCAGAGCGGCCGTTGGCCCGGCGCTCTGCGCCGAAAAATCCGATGTCGGAGGCGTGGTGCTGCCCGCACGAGTTGGTGCAGCCGGAGATGTTGATGCGCACGCCGCCGACCTCTGCCAAGCCCTCTTCCTCGAGGCGGTCGCCGATCGCCTTGGCGAGGCCACGGCTCTGCGTCACCGCCAGGTTGCAGGTGTCCGCCCCCGGGCAGGCGACGACGTCGCGCACGAGCTCGGCACCCGGCTGTGCCATCCCGATCGCATCGAGGCGCTGGAACAGCAACGGGAGCTGCTCCTCGGTCAGGTCGCGGAACACGACGTTCTGACGATTGGTGAGGCGCACGCTGGCCTTCAAGTCGCGCTGGATGGTAGCGATCGCACGGAACTGGTCGGACGTGATGTCGCCCAGCGCCGCCCACCCGTACGCCGACACCGTTCCGTTGGCGACGCCGCGCACGACGTTGGCCTGGTGCCAGCGCACGAATGGCGACAGCCCACCGATCGACACGGGCGTGGCGTTCTCGACGTACTGCCCCACCGGCGTGACCTCGCCCGTGGTGGTGACACCGGCCGGCGCGTCGCCGTGGTGGGCGACCTCGGGCGGGATGCCGCCCGGCCACGACGACGACGCCGGGAGGAGATGACGGATCTTGAACACACGTCGCTGCAGCTCCTCGATTCCAAGCGTGTCGACCAGCCACTTGAGCCGAGCCCGCAGCTTGTTCTCTCGGTTGCCGGCCTGGTCGAACACACGCAAGAGCGCCTCGATCGTGGGCAGTAGATCCTCGCGGGCGGTGAACTCCTCGAGCGCCAGTGCCGGGTGCGGGTTGGCGCCGAGCCCGCCGGCGATGTAGACGCGGAAGCCGCGCTCGACCTCGCCGTTCGGCAACGTGCGCGTGGCGGCGATGACGCCGACGTCGTTGAACATCGCCTGGCCGCAGTCGGTCGAGCAACCGGAGAAGTTGATCTTGAATTTGCGCGGCAGGCGCTGGCCGAGCGGGTTGCGCACGAAGTGCTGGAACGCCGCCTCCGCCCACTGCGTGATGTCGAGCACCTCTTGCGGGCAGGCGCCGGCGAGATGGCACCCCTGGATGTTTCGCACCGTGTCGCCGCACGCCTCCCGGCTCGTCAGCCCCACCGACGCGAGGTGCTCCATCACAGCCGGGATGTCGTTCAGCTGCACGAAATGGAACTGGATGTTCTGGCGCGTGGTGATGTGGCCCCAGCCGCGGCTGTAGCGGTCGGCGATGTAGCCCATCATCTCCAGCTGCTCGGGCGTCATCGACCCGTACGGCACCTTGACGCGCACCATCTGGTTCGTGCCGCCCTGGCGTTGCCCGTAGATGCCGTTGTTGAGCCGGAACACGCGGAACACGTCCTCCGGCATCTCGCCCGACTGGTAGCGGCCGAGCTGCTCCCGGAACTTGGTGATGTCGGCAACCTGCTCGGCATCCCACTCTGCACGCGGCTTGACCGCGATCACGGGCGGCGCGTCGAGGCCATCGAGCTTCGATTCGAGGAGCGTCATGACAGTTCTCCTGCGGCGAGGGCGGCGAGCGACGCCGCGGCGGTGACATCGAGCGCGGCAACTTCACCGATCACGATCGTGGACGGGTTGCACACCGGCATCTCGCCCAGTCGGGCGAGCGTGGTGCGATCGATCAGTTGGTCTGGGTTCGTGGCGGACGTGATCACTGCGACCGGCATGTCGGGCCGCATGCCGCCGGCGAGCAGGCGTTGCGACACCTGGCGGGCGCGGGCGGCGCCCATCAACACGACCAGCGTGGTGCCGGACCGCGCGAGCGCGTCCCAGTCGAGCGCGTTCTCCACGCCGCGACCTTCAACTTCCGGATCCTGGTGGGCGGTGACGATCGTGACGCCGCTGGCGACGCCGCGCATGGTGACGGGGATGCCGGCGGCGGCGGGGGCGGCGACACTCGACGACACGCCGGGCACGACCTCGACGGCGATGCCGTTGGCGACGAGCACCTCGGCCTCCTCGCCGCCGCGCCCGAACACGAACGGGTCGCCGCCCTTCAGGCGCACGACGACGTCGTGGGCGCGCCCACGGGCGACGAGGATGCCATTGATCTCCGCCTGGCTGTGGCAATGGGAGCCGGGTGTCTTGCCGACGTCGATCGACTCCGCCCACGGCGCCGCCCAGGCGAGGATGCGGTGGTCGATCAGCCGATCGTGGACGATCACGTCGGCGCGCGACAGCAGCGACGCCGCACGCAATGTGAGCAGATCCGGATCACCCGGCCCGGCGCCGACCAGATAGACGGTCATTGGTCGACACTCCGGAAATGCGAGAGAGCGAGCGCCAGCGAGCGAGCGGCCAGCAACGGTCTGCGTGGCCGGGGAACGCCATGAACCGTCATGGGGCCGAGCCCTCCAGGCCGAGCGCGGCACGCACGCGCGCACGCGCCTCGTCGACGTCGCCGGCGGCGATCAGCTCGATCAACTCGTCGTCGATCGCCTGCTCCCATTCGACGAGCTCGGTCGTGCCGTTCGTCGCCTTGACTTCCTCACGCACCTCGCTCAACAGCTCCAGCACCGCGGCGTGGGCGTCGGTGAACGTCTCCTCGAGCCGGCGCCGCGCCCAGGTCGCGAACGCCGGGCTACGGCCGTTGGTCGACACCGTCAACTGCAGGTCGCCGCGGCGAACCACGGCGGGGAGGATGAACGAGCAGTTGGCCGGGTCGTCGGCGGAGTTGACGAGCACGTTGGCCGCTTCGCCGTCGCGCGCGACCTGGCGGTTGACGGAAGGATCGTCGGTGGCGGTGATCGCGAGCCGGTACGAGGCGACCTCGCCGCGCCGGTACGAACGCTGGTGCCAGCGCACGTCGGGGTCCTCGGCGATCGCTGCGACAGCGTCGGGGGCGACGACCGTGACCACCGCACCCGCCCGCAGCAGGCCGGCAACCTTGCGGGCCGCGACCTCACCACCACCGACTACGAGCACGCGCCGACCAGACAGGTCGAGGTTGACGGGGTACGGAGCCTGGAACACCGAACTCACGGGTCGACACTCCGGAGATGCGAGCGAGTGAGCGCCAGCGAGCGAGCGGCCAGCGACGGCCTGCGTGGCCGGGGAAGGCTCATAAGTGGATCCCGCATTCCTTGCTTTCGCGTCCCGCCCAGCGGCCGGCGCGCCCGTCCGTGGCGGGCTCGGTGCAGGGCCAGCATCCGATCGACGCGTAACCGTCGAGATGGAGCGTATTGACCAGCACGTCGTGGTCGGCGAGGTAGCGGTCGTACTCGTCGTCGCTCATCGCCGCCATCGGGTTGACCTTCACCAGCCCGCGCTTGTCGGCCGACACGATCGGCGCGTCGGAGCGGGCCGGGTCGTCGGCGCGGCGGAGGCCACTCAGCCACGCGTCGGCGTGGCCGACCATGTAACGCTCGAGCGGCGCCACCTTGCGGGCGTCGCAGCAAGCCTTGGTGCCGGCCGCCCACAGGTCCGCGGCGTCGGGCTCGGGGCGCAGCACGGTGAGGTTGAGTGCGTAGCGGTCCATCGCCCGCTTGACGACATTGAGCGTCTCGGCGAAGTGGAAACCCGTATCCAGGAACACGACCTCGATGTCGGGATCCACGCGGGTTGCGATGTCGATGAGGGTCGTGTCCTGAAAGCTGGCAGTGAGCACCAGCCTGGCGCCGAACGTGTCCACCGCCCATGCGACGATGTCCTGCGAGGTGGCGTCCCGCAGCATGGCGTCGGCTGCTGCGATCTCCGCCGCTCCTAGCCTCTTACGCCGACGAAAGGCGACGGGCGTCGCCGCCTGTAGCGCCGCAGCGCCGGGAGGATCGAGGAGGATGGTCATTCCGGTAAAATCCGATCAAGTCACTCTGGTTTCGGCGACGATACCGGACCACCCCGTCACCTACAAGAGATAACCGATCAAATTTGTCAGGATTAGCCTGCTAGCCATGTGACATGCGCCGCTCGATCGACGATCATCCAGCCGACCCGGCCGACGTGCCGCCCGGGCTCGACGGCGAGTTGGCGCCGGTCTCGTGGGCGGTGGCGATCAGCGACGACTACGACGACGCCGAGCCGCGCGTGGTGCTGACCGTGGAGGAAGTGGGGCGTGCCGGACAAGGCCTGGTGACGCACCTGTCCCCCACGGTCGCCCGCCGGCTGCGGGCTGCGCTGCGAGACGCGCTGCGAGAAATCGGCGAACCGGTCGAGTAGCCGGGCCGCCTACTGGTAGCCGTCGCCTACTGCACCTCAGCAAGCCGCCGCTCCAGGAACCGGCGCTCGGCGTCGTTGGTGGTGATCGCCAGCGCCATGCGGTAGGCCTCCGCGGCGTCGACCTTGCGGCCCGCTCGGCGCAGCAGGTCGGCGCGCGTGGAGTGATACGGCTGATATTGGTCGAGCGGCAGCCCCTCGAGCGCGGCGAGCCCGACGTCGGGCCCGTCGAGCTCCGCGATCGCGATCGCCTTGTTCATCGCCACCACCGGCGAGGGAGCGATCTGCATCAGCTGCTCGTAGAGCTGCACCACCTGGTGCCAGTCGGTGTCGGCGGCGGTCGCGGCGTCGGTGTGGACGGCGTTGATCGCGGCCTGGATCTGGTACGGGCCGGGGTGGTTGCGCCGCAGGCAGGCGCGGACCAGGTCGTGCCCCTCGGCGATCAGGCCCTGATCCCACAAGTCGCGGTCCTGGTCGCGGAGCTGCACGAGCTCGCCGTCGGCAGCCCGCGCCGACCGCCGCGCCGCGGTCAGCAGCATGAGGGCCAGCAGACCCTTCGCTTCGGGCTCGTCGGGCATCAGGCCGACGAGGATCCGCCCGAGACGGATCGCTTCCATGCACAGGTCGTCGCGCACGAGCGCCTCGCCTGAGGTGGCGATGTAGCCCTCGTTGAACACGAGGTAGACCACCGCCAGCACGGCGGCCAGCCGCTCGGGGAGCTCGGCCGCCTCCGGCACCTGGTAGGGGATGTTGTTGGCGGCGATCTTGCGCTTGGCCCGCGTGATTCGCTGGCGCATCGTCACCTCGGGGACGAGGAAGGCGCGGGCGATCTCGGAGGCGTGCAGCCCGCCGAGCAGCCGCAACGTCAGCGCCACCTGCGCATCCGGCGCCAGGGCGGGGTGGCAACAGGTGAAGATCAACCGCAGTCGATCATCGACGATCGACGCCTCGTCGAAGGCGTCGTCTTCGAACGGGTCCTGGTTGTGGTCGGTCATTGTCGCTCGCTGCTCACGATTGGCGCGCGTCGACTCACGTCGTAGACGGTCGAGGGCGCGGTTGCGGGCCGTGACCGTGATCCACGCGCCCGGGTTGGGCGGAAGGCCGGTCTCGGGCCAGCGCTGGGTCGCCACCACGAACGCCTCCTGGACCGACTCCTCGGCGAGGTCGATGTTGCCGAGGAGCCGGACCAGGCCGGCCACGACGCGCCCGTACTCCTCACGGAATACCCGCGCGATCGCGTCCGACGTGAGGTCGGCCATCAGACCGTTGCAATCAGACTTCGGTGTCGTCCTGGAAGGGACGCACCTCGACCGGGCCGCGGCATGCCACCGTGGCCTTCTTGGCCCACCCCAACGCCTCGTCGAGGTCGTCGGCCTTGATGATCCAGAAGCCGCCGATGTGCTCCTTCGACTCCAGGTAGGGGCCGTCGGTGGTGACGACGTCGCCGCCGTCGGCGCGCACGACGGTCGCCGTGTCGGCCGGGTGCAGGCCGCCGCCGAACACCCACACGCCCTTCTGCATCATCTCCTTGTTGACCTTGTCGACGTCGGCGTAGACCTGCTCGATGTCGAAGTCGCCCGGCAGTTCCGCGGTGTCGTCTCCGTGAACGGACAACAGATACACAGTCATTGCAGTCTCCTTTGCTCGTGCGGGCGGCACCGTACCTACCCGACACTGACACAACGAACGACGCGGCCGCGATGCGACAGCCGGGAGCAGAAATATGCGAACGGCCGATTCACCAGGCCGGGTTGCGGCCTGTCGAGGCGATCAGCTTGTCTTCGACCGTCGCGTCGTCGGGCACGGGCACCGCCTGCTTGTAGTGGCCGCTGGCGACGAGCATCTCGCCCATCGCCGACATGCCTGGGAGCATCCGCGTCGACATGTCGTGATCGATCGTGGCGTCGAGGCCGGCGCCCTTCGCCAGGTCCCATGTGTGGACGACGATGTCGGCGGTGACGAACTGCTCGATCGCGGCCGCCAGCGTGTGCCGGCCGACGGGCTCGATGTCGACCTCCGACGCAGCAACGGCGGGATCGTCGAGCTTGGCCTGCAACGCGTCGCGCAGCTGTGCCCACGCCTTGCCCGGGTCGTCGTCGACGGACACCGAGATCGGCAGCTCGATGCCGCCGCGAGAAAAGAACGACGGCACCCAGTCGACGAGATGGCGCACGACGTCGCGCGCCGTCCATCCCTCGCACGGCGCCGGGTTCGACCACGCGCCGGCCGGCACCGCTTCGACCACGTCGGTGAAACGGCCGGCGACGCGCCGGAAGCGCTCGCGCTCGGAGTCGAAGTCGACGAGCAGCGCGTCGAGGCGGTTGAACGTGTCCTGCATGCCGCCCTCCATGCCGGAGTTGACGTGTCCGTCGCGATGCTCCTGCGACGTGTGCCGCACCAGCGTCGTCAACGTCGTCACGCCACCCGACTCGGTGAGCCTCATCGTGTTGAGCGACTCGGCGTCCGGAAAACCCTCGAACACCTCGGTCGACGTGATGCTGCGTCCGGGATCGATCTTCCGGTACTCGCCGTGCCACCCGAGCTCGGCGCCGTCGTCCATCCGGCACACGTAGCGCCAGGTGCCTCCGACACGCAGGTCGATCTGCGCGGACGTGACCGGGCACCATTCAGGACCCCACCATCGCTTGATGTGGTCGGCACGGGTGAGCGCCTCCCACACGAGCGCGGCGGGTGCGTCGAACTGGCGAGTGATCAGGATCTCGGTATCGGACGGCAGCGTGACGACTGCCGATCCATGACGGTTGCTCATGACAAAATTCCCTTCTTGGATTCGGACGGTTCGGGTTGTTCGATCTGGCGCTCGGCCTGGAGTTCGGCGAGGTAGTCGTCGAGACGGTCGTAGCGGGCGTTGATCAGTTGCTCGTAGGCGGCGAGCCAGCGCTGGAGTGGCGCCAGCGCCGGCGCCTCGAGCCGGTACAGGCGGCTGCGGCCGGCGGCACGTACGCGCACCAAGCCAACCTCTGCGAGCACCTTGAGGTGCTTGGACACCTGTGGCTGGGCGAGCTCTAGCTTCTCGACCAGCTCTCCCACCGAAGCCTCACCCTCGACCAGCGCGTCGAGGATGTCGCGACGGTGCGCTTCGGCGATGGCGTTGAAGACATCGGTTGTCGTGGCGGCGCGTGCCATACCCCGACTATATATTCCAATATGGGAATATGTCAAGCGATGACCGAAGGCGCAGGCGCCGAGGCCACGAACGCCAGCTCCTGCACGGCGCGCGTCATCGCGACATACAGCAGCCGCGCGCCGCGGGTGCTGCCGTCGAGAATCTCGTGCGGATTGACGACGACCACGCCGTCGAACTCGAGGCCCTTCACAGCCTCCGGACCGAACAGCGGGACGTCGTCGTGGCCGAGCTCGTGCACGTGATCCACCGCCCGCAGGCCGACCTTCGACAGCGCCTCGGTGATCGATTCGTGCAGCGCGCCGGGGGCGACGACGCCGGTCAATCGGTGGCGGTGCTTGACGGCGGTGACCACCTCGGCAGTCACCTGCGCCACGTCGCTCGCCGTCGCCGCATGCCACGACGGCGGCCCGCCCTCGCCGCGGACCGAGCGGCTGGCGATGGCGTCGACGCCGGTGAGCGGGAGCAGCCGGTTGGCGATGGCGAGGATCGGCTCGGGCACGCGATAGCCGATCGTCAGGTCGGCGACCGACCCGTCGGCGCCGAGGTGTGCGAACACGTCCGACCACCGCTCTTGGCCGGCCGGCGTCGTCGACTGCGCCACGTCGCCGACCATCGTGATCGAGCCGCCCAGTGAACGCCGGCCGATCACGCGCAGCGCCACTGCCGAGTGGTCCTGCGCCTCGTCGACCACCACATGTCCGTACGTGAACGGCGTCCCGTTGAGCAGCGTGTTCGCCTCGTCGACGAGGAACTGGTCGGCCGCCGTCCATCGCCGGCGGCGACCGGACGGCCCGGGCAGCATGCGGTCGACCAGCGTGATCGGCCGCTGCGTGGGCCAGCACGCGTTGATCACCGATTTGAGCGGACCCGCCTGCGACCAGAGATCCTCGCCGCCGGAGCGCCGGCGCAGCTCCTGCTGGGCCAGCACGCGCAGGCGCTCGCGGCGCTGGTTGATCGGCACGACGCCCGACTTGGCGGCGTCGATCCAGTCAGCCATCAACGTGCGCTCGAACACGTGCACCCGCGATCCGATCGGCACACGAACGTCCTCGCCCCAGGGCTGGATGGCATCGAGAGCGAGCTGCTCGAGCTCGACGAGACGCTCGGCAGATCCCTTCCAACGCGCGAGCGCGGGTTCGTCGGCGCCGGTGATCTCGACTTTCGGGATGCACAGGTCGAGAGCCGTGCACTGGCGCACGCTTTTCTCGCCCAGCGACGGCAACACGTTGGCGATGTAGTCGAGGAACGCCCGGTTCGGCCCGACGACGAGCACACCGTCGCGCGCGAGCCGGCGGCGATGCTCGAACAGGAGATAGGCGGCGCGGTGCAGCGCGACGGCCGTCTTGCCCGTTCCGGGACCGCCCTGCACGATCAAGGCCTGGTCGATCGGCGCGCGGATCACGATGTCCTGCTCGGCCTGGATCGTGGCAACGATCTCGCGCATCTCACCCGACCGCGCGGCACCGATCTCCGCCAGGACGGGATCGGGGATGCCGGCTGCCACGTCGGCCGCGTCGGGGTCGTCGAGGTGCTCGTCGAGATACGCGGTCATCTCGCCCTCGGCGAACGTGTAACGGCGCCGGAACATGATGCCGAGCGGGTCGATCGCAGTGGCGCGGTAGAACGGCGCCGAGATCGGAGCGCGCCAGTCGACCACGACCGGATCGTGTTCGTCGTTCTCGACGTGACGGCGGCCGATGTACCAGCGCTCGATCGTTCCGCGGTTGAGCGCCGGTTCGTCGATGCGACCGAAGAACTCGCCGGCGCCGGGTGATCGCAACGAGTCGAGCGCCTCCCACACCGTCATCTCGATGTACTCGGCGGTGATCTCGTCGGCGGAAGCGTTGGGATCGACGCGCTCCAAGCGTTCGATCATCCGATCCCTGCAGGCTCGCGCGAACACCAAGCGCTCGCGCTCGGCAGTGAGGTCGGGAAAGGGATCGTCGATGCCCACCAGCGACATAAGGGGTCACGATGCTACCGCTCGCTGTCAGACACCTGCCGGTGTCAGACACCGGTTCCGGGTTCCCGACAACGCGCGTTCGCGCGATCTGCGGTTTACTTTCCGTATGTCCGACGGTGCCGCACTCGCCCCACCGGTCGCGGCCCCGCTGCGCATCAGCGGGCTCGTCAAGTGGTTCGGCGAGACGCTTGCCCTCGACGACCTGTCACTCGCCGTCCCCGCGCAGTCGTGCTTCGGGCTCGTCGGCCCCAACGGCAGCGGCAAGTCGACCACCCTGCGGTCGGTGATCGGCCTCGTGCGCCCGGACGCGGGCGTGATCGAGGTGTGTGGGCACGACGTCGCCACCGACCTGCGCGAGGCGCGACGCACGGTCGGGGTCGTGCTCGACCCGCTCCAGCTGTTCGAACGCCTGACCGCACGCGAGTTCCTGGCGACGATGGGCGAACTGCGCCAGATGGAACATGCCGTCGTGCGCGAGCGGTCCGACGAGCTGCTCGAGACGCTGCAACTCGCCGACGACGCCGAGCGCCAGATCGCGGGGTACAGCCACGGCATGCGCAAGAAGACCGCGCTCGCGGCGGCGGTGCTGCACCGGCCTCGCTTGTTGCTGCTCGACGAGCCGTTCGAAGGCGTCGACCCGCTGTCGGCGCGCACGATGCGGGCGATGCTCGACCGCTTCCGCGCAGGTGGCGGCACGGTTGTGCTATCGAGCCACGTGATGGACCTCGTCGAGCGGCTGTGCGACCACATCGGGGTGATTCACCACGGACGCGTCGTCGCCGCCGGGCCGACGGCCGAGCTGCGCAACGGTCGCCGCCTGGAGGACGCGTTCATCGACGTGGTGGGTGAGTTGGCGTCCGATCCTGACGCGCTCGCCTGGCTGGGCTGACCGTGCGCTGGCTGGTGCGCAGCTTCGTCGGGTTGCGCTGGCGCCTGCTGCGCGGCGCGATTCGCCATGGCGGGGCCGAGCAGGTCGGCGCCGTGGCCTCGCTCGTGGCCTCGGCGGTGATCGGCGCGACAGGCGCGGTCGTGGCCTACGCCGTCGGCCGCACGAGCTCGCACGCCGACGAGCTGTCGGTCATCTTCTGCACCGTCTTCGTCATCTGCATCCTCGGCTTCGGCGTCGTCGCCGGCGTCGCCCAGCCGATCGATCCGAGGGTCGTCGCACCCGAGCCGCTCAGCGATCGCGAAAAGGCGGTGGGGCTGTTGGCGGCATCGGCGTTCGGTCCTCCGGGATTGGCGG
>DASQTR010000678.1:0-7649 GCA_035641795.1 Ilumatobacter sp. | reverse complement strand
TCGTCAATCTGACGGTGGTCGACTCGCGGGCGCCCGGCTGGCTGCAGGTCGGCCGCTGCGCCGACGTGGGACCGGAGGGCAAGTTCTCGAATCTCAACGTCGGCGATGCGGGCGCGCGCGCCAACATGGCGCTGGTCCCGGCCGGTGACTCGGGCACTTGCGCGCTCGGCATGAGTACGGCACACGTGATCGTCGACGAGCTCGGTCGCCTATCAACCGGCGACGGGTTCGGCTGGCGGATGGCGCCGCCACGGCGAGTTCTCGACACCCGCGAGTGCACGGACCGATGGTGCGAAGGACGGCCCGGTGCCGGCGCGGTCGTGCGCGTCGACCTCGGTGCGGTTGCGCCCGCGGCGGCGATCGCGGTGACGGTCACGGACACCGGTGCCGCTGGCTTCGTCACTGTGGGCCGTTGCGCCGACCTCGTAGGCGCCACCCAGATGCAGACGTCGAACGTCAACTACGGCCGCGGCGTCACGACGACGGGGCTGGCGATCGTGGCCGCGGACCAGGGCGAGATCTGCGCCTACACGATGTCGCCGGCGCACCTCGTCATCGACGTACAAGCCGAGCTGACGAGCCAGCACGACGTCGGACTGCTGCCCGTGACGCCGACAAGGTTGCACGACAGTCGCAACGGTTGATCCGTCTCGCTAAGGGCGGCGAAGGTGAGCAGCTCGGCTGCGATCCGAAGCCCTCATGCCTCGTTGTGCGCAGGGCCAGGCGGGCGAACGTCGAAGCGCAGCGGCGACGGCGAGCTCGGCAGCCGAAGGTGAGCAGCTCGGCTGCGATCCGAAGCCCTTATGAAATAGTCGCTTTCTCGCTGAAGTACTCGTCGAGCCGGCGTTCGGCGTCAGTACCGAACAGGATCTCCGCGACCTCCTTCAACCCCGGCGACTGCGTGACGTCGTCGTCGTGCACGACGAGATCGATCTTCGAGCGCCGGCGCATGAAGTCGTCGAGTTTCACGATCATCTCGTGCTGGGCGGCGGTGTGGAGCTCGGCGCGGAGGTAGTCGGCCGAGTCCATCACGTCCTCCCCCATCGTCGGGTCGGCGCGGATCGCCTCGAGCAGATCGAACGCGCGCCGCCCGTACCGTCGCCACAACCGGTCGGAGAGCGGCTCGGTGTCGGGCTTCGACCGCAGCCGGTCGAGCTTCATCAGCTTTGCCTGGCGATAGAACTCGTCACGCGTCGGCTCCGCCGGCTCGCCGTACCAGTTGTGCAGATCCCGCTCGAGTGGCACTCCGAGCTGCTCGACCTCGTGGGCGACCTCCTCACCCACGTTGAGGCAGTCGGTGAGCTTGCCGCCGAAAACGGTGACGACGTTGCGTTCGTCGTCGCGTTCGATCTCGTGCTTGCGGCTGAGCGACGTCCAGTCGGTGGTCGTGTGGTCGCCGCCCGAGTCACGGCGCACGACCAGCGGCCGCACACCCGACCGCTCGGCGATGATGTCGCCGACGCCGAGCGGCGTAGGGCGATCGAGCCGGGCGTTGATCTGCTCGAGCAGGAACAGGCGGTCGTCGGCGGCGACGGACGTGAACGGCGAATCGACGCGCGTGTCGGTCGTGCCGATCACCGAGCGGCGCCCCATCGGGATGACGTAGAAGAGTCGTCGCGTGTCGTCGAAGAACGCGAGCACGCGGTCGTGGCGGGTGGTGGTCAGGCGCGGCACCACGAGATGCACGCCCTTCGAGTAGACGATCTTGTGATCCGTGACGAGACCCCACTGCTGGTTGAGCTCGTCGACGAACGGACCGGCGGCGTTGACGATCACGCGCGCCGACGTGGTGAACTCGTCGCCGTCGTCGACGTTGCGCAGCCGCGCCACCCAGCGATCGGCGAGCCGCTCGGCGCTGACGAGCTCGACGTAGTTGACCGCTGCCGCGCCGACGTCGATCGCGGAGCGCACGAACGAGAACACGAAACGTGAGTCGTTGTCGACGAGATACGCGTCGTGGTACTCGATGCCGCCGAGCGCGGTCGACGTGTCGATCACCGGCTCCTCGGCCTTGATCTGCTCGGCGTCGAGCAACTTCGGACGTCGCGTTCCGAACAGCCCCACCGCCCAGTACGCGGTGGCGCCGAGCGCGGCGAACCACGGCCGGTACGGCGAGCTGCGGTCGAGCGTGGCGAGGAATGCCACCTCTTTGACGTTGTCCGGATAAGCCTTCATCAGCCGGTTGCGCGAACGCGAGAGCTCGAACACCAGCGGTAGCTCGTAGTTCTCGAGGTACTTGAACCCGCCCCAGACGAGGTTCGACGACTCCTGGCTCGTGAAGCTGCCGAAGTCGCCGCGGTCGATCAGCGCGACCGATGCGCCGCGGCCGGCGAGCGACGCCGCGGAGACGGCACCGTTGATGCCGGCGCCGACGACGAGGACGTCGAACAGGTTCGACCGGATGCGGCGGATGTTGGCGTCTCGGAGAGACACCCACGTAGCGTCGCAGAGTCGCCGGGCGACCGCCAACCAGGGCCCGAACCGGACGTCGCTGCCTATCCTTGGCCTGGATGTCTGCCCGGCTCGGCGTCCAACTCGTGACGTACCGCAACGGATTCGAGCAGCTGCTCCGCACGCTGCACGCCGTCGAGGCAACCATCGCCAGGGCGCGGGCCGGGCAACTGGTCGGCGAGGTGAGCGTTCGCATGGGCGACTGCGCCGAGCGTCAGTGGTATACCGCGGAGGAGCTCGGCCAGTTTGCTGCGGCGGTGCCGTCGGCCGCCTTCTCGTATCGGTTCTTCGACGCCAACTTGGGATCCGGCGGCGGCTCGAACCGGCTCGCTGAGGGCGTCGACGAGGACCTGCTGTGGGTGCTGAACCCAGACACGTACCCCGCCCCGAGCTCCCTGACCGAGCTGATCGCCGCCATCGGGCGAGAGGATGTGGGCGTCGCCGAGGCCCGCCAGATCCCGCTGGAGCACCCGAAGGCCTACGACCCGGTCACGGGCGACACGTCGTGGGGCAGCGGGTGCTGCCTTCTGTTCGAGCGCGCCGCCTTCGACGATGTAGACGGGTTCGATCCGCACTACTTCCCGATGTACTGCGACGACGTCGACGTGTCGTGGCGGCTGCGACTGGCCGGGCACCGGGTGGTGCACGCGCCCAGGGCTGCGGTGTTCCACGACAAGCGCTTCGACGACGAAGGCGGTGTCGAGGCGTCCGAGTTCGCGCAGTACTCGAGCGGGCTGGCGCGCATGTTCCTCGCCCACCGGTACGGCCGCGTCGATCTCGCCGACGAGCTGCTGTCGTGGATCGACCGTGCCGGCTCCGGTGCGACGGAGGCGCAACGTAGGGCGGCGGCCGAATTCCGCGAGCGGCAGGCGCGCGGTGACGTACCGCCGCCGCTTCCAGGTGCCGAACGCGTAGCTCAGTTCATCGACGGCGAGTACGCCGTTCATCGCTGGACGTACGGCTCGCCGAGTGGTGGCGAGCGGCGTCGCCGAGTGACCGCGGAGGACCGACTCAACGAAAGGCTGCGCCAGGAAAATCTCTTGCTGCGGTGGCGCAACGACGTGATGACCGAGTACGCCGACCTCCACGCGCATCGCATGCACGAGACCACCTCGGGCGCCGGCGCGCGGGGAGCGAGCGGCGATGTCCCGGTGATCGTCATCAGCCGCGACCGCCTGGATTGCCTGCGCCAACTCGTCGAGTGGCTCGAGCGCACGCCGGGTATCGGGCCCATCCACATCGTCGACAACGCCAGCAGCTGGCCGCCACTGCTCCACTACCTGGACGAGTCGCCACACATCGTCCACCGGCTCGAGGTCAACCTCGGCCATCATGCCCCGTGGGTGATCGGGCTCGTGGCAAGCGTGTCGGAGGCGCCGTTCGTGGTCACCGACCCCGACGTCATCCCGGACGCGACGTGTCCATCCGACGTGGTCGCCCACTTCCGCAGGATCCTCGAACGGCATCCGGAGATCGACAAGGCGGGCTTCGGCCTGCGCCTCGACGACCTGCCCGAGAGCTTCGCCCACCGCGAGGCGGTCGTGCGATGGGAATCGAAGTTCTGGAAGGACGAGCTCGAGCCGGGCGTGTTCCGCGCTGACATCGACACGACGTTCGCGCTCTACCGCCCAGGGCGCGACCACAAGACGTTCAACGCCGTCCGCACCGGCGCGCCCTATGTCGCCCGCCACCTCCCGTGGTACTCCGCGACCAACGCACCGACCGCCGAGGACGTCTACTACCGCGAGCACGCCGACCCTTCGATCGCGAGCTGGACCGGCGACGATCTGCCGGCGCTCTACCACCGCCCGGCCCCGGCGGAGTCGGCATGAAGTACGACTTCGGGTACGAGCCGGGTTCGAGCTACGCGCACCTCGTCGCGCTGCTCGACCAGCACGCGGCGCGTGGCCTCGTGATCGACCTCGGTTGCGGCGCCGGCCAGATCGCCGATCCACTGCGAGCGCTCGGTTTCGAGTACGCCGGTTGCGACGTCGACACCGAAGCGCTGGCGACGTTGGCCGAACGCGGCATCGAAGCACATCCGGTCGATCTCGCCCAGCTCGACCAGCTCCCCCACACCGTGCGCTCGCTATCGGCAGGCCGCCCGGTGGCCGCGATCACCATGCTCGACGTGCTCGAGCATCTCCCCGACCCACACCGTGCCCTCAACGCGCTCGGCGCCGCCCTGCGCGCCGTCGACGCCGAGCTGCTCGGGTTGAGCGTTCCCAACGTCGCCCACGCCGATCTCGCCGCCCAGCTGCTGATGGGCCGCTGGGAAGTGACCGACACCGGCCTCCTCGACCGCACTCACCTCAGCCTCTTCACCGACCGCCGCCTCACGCGCGCCCTCGACGACTGTGGCTTCGGAACGGTCGACCGCAACGACGTCGTGCTGCCTGTGAGCGATCAGCACGAGCCGGCCGACGCGCCGGCTCTCGACCCGAACACGCCCCTCGGCTCGGCACTCCGGACATGGCGCTCGTCCGCCGACGAGTTCGGCGACACGTACCAGTTCATCGGCCTTTACCGGCTGGGCGCCGCAGCTGCGTCGATCGACCGCGGCGTCGAAGGCGTCGACCGGCCGTTCGCCACCGTCGTCGTGCGCACGCTCGGCTCGCGGACAACACTCGAAGAGTCGCTGACGTCGCTGGCGGCGCAGACGTTCGACGACTTCGAGGTGCTCGTCGTCGTGAACACCAGCGATCCCGAGGCAGTCGCCCGCGTCGACGAGACGCTGTCGGCGTTCGCGGTCGGGTTCCGTGCCCGCGTCGAACGCGTGGTGTGCGACACGCCGACGCGCAGTGCCCCGCTCAACCTCGCCCTCGACAGAGCACGCGGTCGCTACCTGACGTTCCTCGACGACGACGATGTCGTGCTGGCGCACTGGATGGAGACCTTCACCCGCGGCCTCGAGTTCCCGGGCCACATCGTGCGCAGCGTGTGCTACGGCCAGGACTTCGCCAACGAGCCCGACATCTCGTCGCAGCACTTCGAGCCTGTCGCCGCGCCGGTCAGCTTCCCGCGCAGCTTCGACTACATCGACCACCTCGTCGAGAGCGGCACGCCGTTCTGCTCGGTCGCGCTTCCCCTCGACGCGCTGCGCGTGCACCGCATCAGGTTCGACGAGTCGCTCGATGTCAGCGAGGACTACGACGTGCTCATCCGCGCCTCGCAGCTGTGCGGCGTGCTCGACACCGGGGTGGCGACCAGCCTGTACCGGCGCTGGCAGCGGCCGATCGGCACGACGTCGGAGATCACCTACGACATGTGGGACCGCACCCACAAGGCTGTCCTGGCCAAGCTCGACGCGCAGCCGTTGCTGCTGCCGCGGCATTCGGCGACCCGCGTACGCATGCTCGAGCACGACTACCACCGCGTCGACCAGCGGATGGAGCAGCTACGCGGGCGGGTTGACGAGCTCGAACGCGAGGCAGCAGGTTTGCGCCACCAGGTCGACGCCTACGAGCGCTCCCGGTTCTGGAAGCTGACGAAGCCGTTGCGCGTCGCGACGAGGGGACTACACGGAGTGCGGTCGCGCCGACGAGGTGACGGCCTCGCGTGACTGGCATCGCCCGCTGGCGGGTTAAGGTCACCGTAGCGGCGGGCGGATCGAGAGGGAGCGATGGCGGAGAACAGACCACAGCTCGACGGCAAGCAGCTGGCCGAGCTCATGCAGCTGATCAGCGATGCCGACAGCGTCGAACTGAAGATGACGGTCCCCGACGCAGACAGCCGGAGCACGATCAGGTCGCTCGAGCTCGACCCGATCGAGGCCCAGATCAGGCAGGTGGTGTTTTTCGACACGCCCGATCTCGTGCTCAACGACAGGGGCCTGGTGGTGCGGGCGCGACGCTCACAAGGCGCACCCGACGACTCGGTCATCAAGCTGCGCCCTGTTGTGCCCTCGGAGTTGCCGGACGAGTTGCGCCGAACGACCGACTTCAACGTCGAGGTCGACGCCATGCCAGGCGGGTTCGTGTGCTCGGCGTCGTACAAGGGCAAGGTCTCCGGTGGTGACGTGAAGCAGGTGCTGCAGGGCGGCCAGCGGATCCGCAAGCTCTTCAGCAAGCCGCAGCGCGCTTTCTACGACCAGCACGCCCCGGAAGGGATCCTCCTCGACGACCTGTCAGTCCTTGGGCCGATCACGGTGCTCAAGCTCAAGTGGCAGCCCGCCGACTTCAAGCGGCGGATCGTGGCCGAGCTGTGGTTCTACCCGGACGGCTCACGGATCCTCGAGCTGTCGACGAAGTGCGCACCGACCGAGGCGTTCCAGGTCGCCGCCGAAGCACGTGCCTTCCTCGCCACCAAGGACGTCGACACGACGGGCGAGCAGCAGACGAAGACCAAGACGGCGTTGGAATTCTTCGCCAAGCGCGACGACTGACGCCTCGGATCGCGGTGAATCGCCGCGGGTGGCGAGCGGACACAGGCAGCGTGACCGTTCGCAGCCGCATTTTCGGCCAGCCGGCTGCGCGCCTCTGGCGACGCTTCGTGACCGCAATCAGATGGACGCCGCCCACCTCCAGCGAAGTCGGCACGGTCGCCAGATCTGGGCTGGCGGCCGGGCTGGCGTGGTGGCTGGCGGAGACGGTGACCGACGAGGCCATTCCCGTCCTGGCGTCGTTGACTGCTGTCGTCGTCGTCCAGGTGTCAGTCCGCGAATCGATGCGAACTGCGTTGCAGCGCAGCGCAGCCGTCGTGCTCGGCGTGCTCATCGGGTTGGCGATCGGTGATGCGCTCGAGCTGAATGCAGCGATCGTGGCCGTGCTGGTCGCGGCCTCGCTCGCCGTCGCAGAACTCCTGCTACGGCTGCCGCGCGCAGCCGCACGGCAGGTCCCCATCAGCGTGCTCGTCGTCCTGTCGGCCGCGTCGTTGAGCCCCACCGCTTCCGGATGGCACCGTGCGGTCGACACGGTGCTCGGAGCGATCGTCGGCGTAGTGATATCGCTGGCGCTTCCCACCTCACGAGTCGTCGAGGCGCGACAGGCGCTCCAACACCTCACCGACGGCCTCAGCAGCTCGCTGATGGCGATGGGGTCCGGACTGCAGCACAAGTGGTCGACGGATCAGACGGAGGAATGGCGTAGAACCGCACGAACGGTGCGCGAGCGACTGGTCGGCGAAGCGTCGACGGCAATCGAGGGCGGGCGTGACTCAGTTCGCTGGAACGTTCGCGACCGTCCGCAGAATGAACTGTT
>DASQTR010000677.1:0-2317 GCA_035641795.1 Ilumatobacter sp. | reverse complement strand
ACGTCACCGCGATCAAGTTGTTGGTGGTCGGTGTGAGCTCGTTCCTGGCGGGTCTGGCAGGCGGCCTGCTCGGTTACAGCCGCGGCCAGATCTCGGTGGGGTCGTTCACGGCACTCGTCGGCGTGTCGTTCCTTGCCTACGCCTACCTCGGAGGCATCACCAGCGTGTCGGGTGCCTTCATCGCCGGTGCCCTTGCCCCGCTCGGCATCGGCTACGTGGTGCTCAACGACGTGCTCGGCGAGCAGTTCGCCCGCTACTACCTGCTCGCGTCGGGACTGCTGCTGCTGGCGACGTCCATCCTCAACCCGATCGGCATGTCCGGACAGATCGCCGTCACACGCGCCCGGCTCGCCATCCGCCGGCCGCGCGCGGCGCCGTTCAACGGCCCCGTCGTCGGCGAGCCGGCATGTCCGTAGCGCTCGAGGTCACCGACCTCACCGTCGGCTACGGCGGCCTGCTGGCCAACGACCGCGTGTCGTTGGAGGTCCGAGCGGGGCAGGTCGTCGGACTCATCGGACCCAACGGCGCCGGCAAGTCGACATTCGTCGACGCGGTGTCGGGCTTCACCCCGTACGCGGGCAGCGTGGCGCTCGGCGAGCGGTCGCTCGACGGGCTGCCCCCGCACAAGCGCCGGCGGCTGGGACTGTCGCGCACCTGGCAGTCCGTGGAGTTGTTCGACGACCTCAGCGTGCGCGCCAACGTCGCTGCCGCCCATCGGACGGTGACGCCGTGGTCGTTCGCCGGCGACCTTTTCCGCCCGCGACGCCATGCGGCGTCGAGCGAGGTCGACGAGATCGTGCGCGCGATGGACCTCGCTACCGTGGCCACCGCGATGCCGGGGGGCTTGTCACTCGGCCAGCGCAAGCGGCTCGACGTCGGTCGCGCACTGGCCGGTCACCCGTCGGTCACACTGCTCGACGAGCCTGCGTCCGGGCTCGACCCGACCGAGCGTCGTCAGCTCGGCGAGCGCATCCGGATGCTGGCGGCCGAGGGCCTCGGCCTGCTGTTGATCGAGCACGACGTCGACATGGTGCTCGCTACGTGCGACTGGGTGGTCGTGCTCCACTTCGGCAAGGTGATCGCCGCCGGTCCGCCGGACGCCATCCGCGATGATGCCGCCGTCGCCGAGGCGTACCTCGGTGATCGGTTCCGTCGGGCGGTACCGAGATGAGCCGCGGGTTGGCGCTCGAGCGGGTGACCGCCGGCTATGGGGCCCTGCAGGTGATCCACGAGGTCGATCTAGTGGTCTGTCCCGGCGAGGTGGTCTGTCTGCTCGGCCCGAACGGCGCCGGCAAGTCGACGACGCTGCTGGCCGCGGTCGGGCAGCTGGCGACGAGGTCCGGGACGGTCACGATCGACGGCCGCCAGGTCTCCCACCGGCGCCCCAACGCGATCGCCGGGCTCGGGGTCGCCTTCGTGCCCGACAACCGTGGGCTGTTCCTCCAGTTGACGCTCGCTGAGAACCTACGGCTTGTTCACCCGTGGCGTCGTCCGATCGCAGAGGTGCTCGAGTTGTTCCCGGCGCTGGCGCCCTTGATGAAGCGCAAGGCAGGACTGCTGTCGGGCGGTGAGCAGCAGATGGCGGCGCTTGCGAAGGCGGTGCTGTTCGGGCCGGCGGTGCTGCTGATCGACGAGATGAGCCACGGTCTCGCGCCGTTGATCGCCGAGCGGCTGCTGACGATGGTGCGCGAGCTCGCCAGGGAGCAGGGCACTGCCGTGCTGCTCGTCGAGCAGACCGTCGAGATGGCGCTCGCCGTCTCGGACCGGGCGTACGTGATGCGTCGCGGTCGGATCGCGATGCAAGGCTCGGCGGCGGAGATGAGGCAGGCGCGCGATCTGCTCGAAAGCCAGTACCTGGGCAACGCCGAGCGCGCATCAATAGCCGTGTAGTGGGCCGCGGATTGGTGTCTGGCACGCCGATCCGTGGGCTGCCAAACGCGTAACAAAGCCGCATGCCTGACGGGCGGCGGCCGACAGCTTGGTGCCAGGCACCCAGTCATGCGACGGGTCCAGGCAGATCACTGGGTGCCAGGCACCGGAGCGACCGAGCCGGTGCATCGGGTAGTCATATGCCGTGTCAACCTTTCTGCTGCCGCTGGAACCCGTCTCGTCGCTCGACGCGTACCTCGCCACCGGCGGTCGCGCCGGGGTGGAGGCCGCCCAGCGGATAGGACCGGCAGAGACGATCGCGACGATCACTCGCTCCGGACTGCGCGGTCGCGGCGGTGGTGGATTCCCTACCGGTCGCAAGTGGGCGGGGATCGCCGGCCAGACCGGCACGCGGCGCTACGTCGTGTGCAACGGCGCCGAGGGCGAG
>DASQTR010000676.1:0-9504 GCA_035641795.1 Ilumatobacter sp. | reverse complement strand
CGTTGGCCCCCACAAGCGCAACCGCCGAGCCACGCCCGAGACGGAACGACGTCGGCGCCAGCGCGACGGTCGACCCGTAGTGCACGCAGACGTCGGATGCCTCGACGAGCAGGTCTGGGGCGTTTGCAGCGGCCGGGATTGCCATGAGAGTGATTCTCACTCTAGCATCGTGAGAATGGTTCTCGGCACGGTGTGGCGCGCAGTCGTTCCCCCCATCGCAATGCTGGCCGTACTTGGCCTGTTGGCCGCCTGCGGTAGTGGAGATGACGAAGCCAGCGGCGCCGGCCTGCCGCAGCTTGTCGCCACCACCACCATCTGGGCCGATGTCACGTCGCAGGTGGCCTGCGGCGAGCCCGTCGAGTCCATCGTGCCGGCGGGGGCCGACCCGCACTCGTTCGAGCCGTCGCTGCGCGACCGAGAGCAGCTCAGCGACGTCGGTGCCGTGATCGCCAACGGTGCCGGGCTGGAGGAGGCGCTGGCCGATCTGGTCGACTCAGCCGCCGGCGAGGGTGTGCCGGTGGTGCGGATCGCCGACCACGTCGATGTCGTCGACGGCGATCCGCACGTCTGGCAGGACCCGCGCCGCGTGCTCGCCGCCGTCGACGCGATCGAGACGGCGGTCGTCGGCGCCGGCCGCGACGCGGCCACGATCGGCGCCTGCGCCGACGCCTATCGGGCGGAGCTCACGGCGCTCGATGCAGACATCACCGCAATCCTCGCTCCGGTGCCTCCCGAACGTCGCGTGCTGGTGACGAATCACGACGCGTTCGGGTACTTCGCCGAGCGTTTCGGCTTCGACGTGGTCGGCACCGTCATCCCGTCGTCGAGCACGCTCGGCGAGGGAAGCGCCGGCCAACTGGCCGCCCTCGCCGACACCATCGAGCGCTACGACGTGCCGGTGATCTTCGCCGAGCGGCTCGGGTCGGCCGATGAGGCGCAGGCATTGGCGAAGCGGCTCGGCGTGGCGGTCGTCGAGCTCGAGAGTGACGCGCTGGCATCGGACGGCACGGCTACCACCTACACCGGCATGATGCGCGCCAACGCCGAGACGATCGCGGCGGCCCTGGGCTGAGGCTGTGATGATTGCACCGTGAACTGGCTGGTCGATCCCGTCGACTGGTGGATCACCCCGTTCGCCGACAACCCGTTCCTGCGCGACGCGCTGTGGGCGGCGCTGCTCAGCGTGCTCTGCACGAGCGTGATCGGAACCTGGGTCGTGCTGCGCGGCCTCAGCTTTCTCGGCGATGCGCTCGCCCACGGCGTGCTGCCTGGCATCGCGATCGCGTTCGTGATGGGTGGTAACACGACCGTCGGCGCGCTGCTGGCGGCGCTGGCGATGGTGATCGGCGTGCAACTCATCCGCGCCGCCTCGCCGCTGCCGGACGACGCCTCGATCGGTGTGCTGTTCGTCGGCTTTTTGGCGCTCGCGGTCGTGGTGATGTCCGCCCAAGAGGGCGGCGGCGCGGGCGACCTCACGCGCTTCTTGTTCGGCTCGATCAATGCCGTCGACAGCGGCGATTTGCGGACGCTGCTGATCGTCTCCGCGATCACGCTGGCGGGCGTGATGGTGCTCCACCGCGCGCTGCTGGTCGGCACGTTCGACGCCACGCAGGCACGCCTGATCGGCTTCCGTCCCCAGCTCACGCACTTCGCGTTGCTGGTGCTGCTGGCGTCGTCGATCGTCGCCAGCTTCGAGACGGTCGGCAGCCTGCTCGTCTTCGCGTTCCTGATCGCCCCACCGTCGACGGCGACATTGCTCGTCAAGCGCGTGCCGTTGGTGATGAGCGTCGCAGTCGTGATCGGCAGCGCCTGTGCAGTGGTCGGGCTGCTCGTCAGCTATCACCACGACACAGCCACCGGCGCCACGATGGCGCTGGCCACCGTCATCGTCTTCCTCGTCGCGCTGGTGGCCCGGCGGCTGGCTCGCGCGATGAGCCGCAGATCACTGCGGCTAGCTTCCTCGCATGGCTGACGCCCGGCTGGAGGGGACGCAGATCGCCGACTCGGTGATCGACCTGATCGGCCGCACGCCGCTCGTGCGCATGAAGCGGACGATGGATCTCGAGCAGCTGCCGGCATTACTGGCCATGAAGATGGAGACGACCAACCCGGGTGGCTCATCGAAGGATCGTCCTGCGCTGGAGATGATCCTGGCTGCGGAGCGCGACGGCTCGCTACAGCCGGGCGGCACGATCGTCGAGCCGACCAGCGGGAACACGGGCGTGGGACTGGCGATCGTCGCCGCCCAGCGCGGGTACGAGTGCGTGTTCGTGATGACCGACAAGGTGGCGCCGGAGAAGGTGTCGCTGTTGCGCGCCTACGGTGCCGAGGTGGTCGTCTGCCCGGTGGCGGTGGCGCCCGAAGACCCGCGCAGCTACTACCGCGTCGCCGAGCGACTGACGCAGGAGCGCAACGCGTTCCGACCCAACCAGTACGCCAACCCGAACAACCCGCTCTCTCACACCAAGACGACAGGACCCGAGATCTGGGAGCAGACCGCGGGGCGTATCACGCACTTCGTCGCCGGGGCGGGCACCTGCGGCTCGATCACCGGCACCGCGCGGTTCCTCAAGGAACGCAACCGCGACATCCGGATCGTCGCCGCCGACCCGGAGGGGTCGGTGTTCTCCGGGGGGTCCGGCCGGCCGTATCTGGTGGAGGGGGTCGGTGAAGATTTCTTTCCCGCCGCGTGGGAGCCCGACCTGTACGACGACGTGATCGCGATCAGCGACGAGGAGAGCTTTGTGACGGCGCGCCGGGTGAGCCGCACGGAAGGGATCCTGATCGGCGGGTCCGGCGGGTTGGCGGTAGCCGCCGCGATCCGGGTGGCGCGTGCTGCCGATCCCGGTTCGATCGTCGTCGTGCTCAACCCCGACTCCGGACGGGGATACTTGTCGCGCGTGTTCGACGACGACTGGATGGCCAACTACGGCTTCCTCGTCGAGTGCGATGAGTGTGTGGCAGCGGTGCTCGACGCCCGCAGCCCGACGATCCAGTCCTTGCTGTACGTCAATCCCGAGCACACGGTGCGTGCCGCGATCGACATCATGCGCGCCAATGGCGTGAGTCAGTTGCCGGTGTGCAAGAACACGCCGCCGTTCGCAGCGGCCGAGGTCGCCGGATCGGTCGACGAGCTGGAGCTGATGGAGGCGATCGCTCGCGACCCGGCGGTCATGGACATCGCCGTCGAAGAGGTGATGGGTCCACCACTGCCGACGATCGGCGCGGGACAGCGGCTGGAACTTGCGCTGCGGATGCTGCACACCGCGCCGGCGCTGCTCGTGTTGTCGGGCGGTCGTCCGCTCAGCGTGATGACCCGCACCGACATCTTGTCGTTTTTCGAGGCGCGGGCGCACCGGTGAGCGGAGGACACGATGGGTGAGGAGCAGACCCAGGCGGGGTGGGCGTTCGAGACACTGGCGATCCACGCTGGCCAGCCGCCCGACGCCGCCACCGGCGCCGTGGTGCCGCCGATCTCGTTGGCGACGACGTTCGCGCAGCGCGAGGTCGGTGTGCATCAGGGCTACGAGTATTCGCGGTCGGGCAACCCGACGCGCACTGCCGTCGAGCAGCAGGTGGCGGCGTTGGAGTCGGCCCGGCACGGGTTGGCGTTCGCCAGCGGCCTGGCCGCAGAGGACAACGTGCTGCGGCTGCTGCAGCAGGGGCAGCGGGTGTTGCTGGGCAACGACGCCTATGGCGGCACGTTCCGGCTGATCTCCAAGGTCTGGCAGCCGCTGGGGTTCCCGTGGGCGGCGGTCGACCTGAGTGACGTCGACGCGCTGGCCGCGTCGTGGCCCGAGGACACCGGCATGGTGTGGCTGGAGAGCCCGACCAACCCGCTGTTGACGTGCATCGACATCGAGGCGGTGGCGTCTGTCGCTCACGCGCGGGGCGCGCTGCTGGTCGTGGACAACACCTTCGCCACGCCGTACCTGCAGCAGCCGGTCACCCTCGGCGCCGACATCGTCGTGCACTCGGCGACGAAGTACCTCGGCGGTCACAGCGACGTCGTTGGCGGGTTTCTGGCGCTCGACGACGACGAGTTGGCCTCGCGACTCCGCTTCACGCAGAACGCGGCCGGCGCCGTGCCCTCGCCGTTCGACTGTTACATGGTGCTGCGCGGCGTCAAGACGTTGGCCGTGCGGATGGACCGCCATTGCCAGAACGCGCGCTCGGTCGTCGACCTGCTCATCGGTCATCCGGCGGTCGCTCGCGTGCTGTACCCGCAGTTGCCCGATCACCTCGGCCACGCCGCCGCAGCGAAGCAGATGCGCGACTACGGCGGGATGGTGTCGTTCACGCTCCAGGGCGGCGAGGCGGCGGCGCGGCGGGTCGCGGCGGCGACGGAGCTGTTCACGCTGGCCGAGTCGCTCGGCGCCGTCGAGAGCCTGATCGAGCACCCGGGGGCGATGACGCACGCCTCGGCCGCGGGCTCGCCGCTCGAGGTGCCGCCGGATCTCATCCGGCTGTCGGTGGGCATCGAGCACGGGGCCGATCTCGTGGCGGATCTGGCGCAGGCGCTCGAGCGCGCCTAGATCCAGTGATCGGAACGTCCGGTGATCAGAACAACGTCGGTTGTTCCGGCCGGTAGATGCGGGGGATGCCGCTCCATGGGACGTAGTGATCCATGAAGATCCAAGTGCGGCGATGGATCGCGGAGGGTCCGTAGCCCTGGAGCGCGGCCTTGTGGGAAGGGCAGGGGTACCCCTTGTTCGAATCGAACGACCAGTGCGGGAAGCTGTCGGCTTGGGCGCGCATCTCGCGGTCGCGCACGACCTTGGCGAGGATGCTGGCGGCGGCGACGCTGAGACAGTCGCGGTCGGCCTTGACCCGCATCTCGACCCGACGCACGCATGGCGAGACGAAGTTCCACTTGCCGTCGGTGACCGCCACGTCTGGCTCCACGGCGAGCCCGTCGATCGCCCGCCGGCAGGCGAGGCGCTGGGCTTCGGTCATGCCCAGTTCGTCGCACTCCTCCTGGCTGACCGAGCCAACGGACCACGCGGCGCACCAGCTTGCAATGCGGTCGAAGAGGCGCTCGCGTTCGTACTCCGTGAGCATCTTCGAGTCGCGGACACCGAGCACCCGCTTGTCCCGGGGCAGGATCGCGGCGCCGACCATGAGCGGTCCAGCCCACGCACCGCGGCCGACTTCGTCGATGCCGACGACGAACTCGTGGCCCTGCGCCCAGAGCTCCTGCTCGACCTTGCGAGTGGGAGCCTTGCCGCGAACGATCACGTGGCGACCATACCGCGAAGGCCCGTGTTGCCGGCCGCTACGCCAGCACGAGGCGTGGCTCGCCGGCCTCCACGCTCCCGACCCGCCACCAGCCGGCGGCCGCCAGCACGCTCGCGGCATCGGGAGTCACCGCAGCCAGCAGCCCGCCCGACGTCTGCGGGTCGAAGCAGAGCGCCTCGCCGGCCGCTTCTGCAGAAGAGTCCGAGTTGCCGGCGAGGTAGTCGCGGTTTCGGGCATCGCCTCCGGTTCGTGTGCCTTCGATGGCCGCTTCGAGCGCTCCCGGGTACGCGTACAACCCCGACGTGTCCACCACCACTCGCACGCCGCTGCGCTGCGCCGTCTCCCAGCCGTGGCCGGCGAGCCCGTATCCGGTGACGTCTGTGACGGCGTGCACCTCGGCGAACATCGCCTGGAGCGTCTCCGACGCCGCCCGGTTGAGGCTTCTCATGCCGGCGATCGCGGTCGCCTTCTGTTCGGTTGATCCGGCCGCGAGCACGAGGCCGGTGCCGAGCGGCTTCGACAGCATCAAGACGTCGCCTGGTATCGCGCCACCCTTGCGGAACACCCGATCGGGACGCACCAGTCCTTGCACTGCCAAGCCGTAGATCGGCTCCGGGTTGCGGATGGTGTGGCCGCCGGCAACGGTGCCTCCCGCCTCGGCCACGACCTTGGAACCCGCTTCGAAGATCGCCACGATCGCTTCACGAGGAAAGTGCTCCGGGAAGGCGGCGACGTTGATGGCCAGCACCACGCGGCCGCCCATCGCGAACACGTCGCTGCACGCGTTGGCGGCCGCGATCGCGCCGAAGTCCGAGGGATCGTCGACTAACGGCGGGAAGAAGTCGGTGGTCGACACGAGCGCGACCTCATCGCTCACCTTGTAGATCGCGGCATCGTCAAAGGGCGCGAGTCCGATCATCAATGCGGGATCCTCGTGATGCGGAAATTCGGCGACGAGATCGCTGAGCAGACTCGCACCCCATTTCGCCGCGCAGCCCCCGCAGGAGGTCCACTCCGTGAGTCGCAGCGAGTCGAGGGCGGGTGTGGACATACGTGCAGACTACGAAGAAGCAACCACTCCCGTCGCTACGAATCCCCAGCAGCGAGCCGTCCGACCACCTGAATTTTTTTACGTCCCGAATCGTCACGCGCGCCGGAGATATCTCTAACTCGGGACGTCACGAATCGTCACCCGTCGACGGGCACCTCGCCACGTCGGCGTCACGAATCGTCACGCCGGCGCCGCTCATCGTCCAGCAACCGTCACGCGGGGCGGCTCCCGGCGCGCTCGATCAACGAGGCAATTTGCCGACGACCCGGCCAACCACAGCTCATTCACCGAGACGATTCGGCATGAACCCGCCGACACAGTCCACCCACCTAGAGGATTCCGGACGAACCTGCCTGCGTCGGCGCCTACCGAACTACGTCTCGAATCGTCTCGAAGGTCCCGGCGCCTGAGTGGTCGTCCCCCAACCAGGGCGCGTCCCGGCCGGCGCGAGACGATCGGATACGACACGCCCCGACGCTCCTGCCCACGCGAGACGATTCGAGACGTGATCGAATCGACCATCCCACTTGCGCAGGCCAGGGGCCTGAGCACGGTGCAACACCCTCTCGTCAGACTTGGGTCCATGACGACTCCACACGGCCGAGCACGAATTCTCGACATCGTTTGGCCTAGCTCGGTGATCGAGGAGTGGTTCTGCCCTGTTTGCCACCAGGCCGCACACCGCACGTATAGGCCGGGGCGGCCGCGCATCTACTGCAGCAACGCCTGCCGTCAACGCGCATACCGGTACCGGCGAGCAAATGGACTTCGCACGACCGCCACTTCGAAAGCCCCCTGCGAGTCGGCGTTCACGTTGGGCCCGGCGGCCGGCCGCCGGCATGCATTGCGCCACCGCACCGACTTCATGGCCAACCTGTCCGACGGCCGCCGTCGCCGCGTCACGGTGTGCGGCGTGCTCGCCCGCCCGACGCGGCACACCAAGCTGCGCCATTACGACTTTCTGCTCGACAGCGCGAGCTCGTGTAGATCATGCATCGAACTAGTGCTCCCGCCCGGTCTGAGCGCTCCGCCAATTGCCGTTCTCGACTGGCGGGACGTCATGCAGCGCCAGCACACGCACCTTCCCGGGTCGTCGCCATCGTTCGACGAGTGACGGAAAGATCGTCAGGGCAACGTCACGTCCCTGTCCACTCCGGTCGGCGCTTCTCGGCGAACGCCTTCGGGCCCTCCTTGGCGTCGTTCGAGTCGAACACCGACTGGAAGAACGTCTTCTGTAGCTCCCAGAAGTCCCGCTCACTGACGCCCTGGCTCTGCCGCATCAGCTGCTTCGAGGCGGCCACCGCGAGCGGCGCGTTGCGTGCTACACGCTCAGCCAGTTCCATCGCACTGGCCACCGCCTCACCGGGCTCGGTGAGCCGTACCACCATCCCGTGCGCGAACGCCTCCTCGGCCGTGATCGGGTCGGCGGTGATCGCCATCTCCATCGCCTTGCCGTATCCCACACGGCTCGGCAGACGCACCAAGCCGCCAGCCGCCGCGAACAGACCGACACTGGTCTCCGGAATTCCGAGCTTGGCGCCCTTGGCGGCGACCAGCAGATCGCATGTCAGCGCCAACTCCAACCCGCCCGCAAGCGCGAACCCCTCGATCGCCCCGATCAACGGCTTGCGCGAGCCCGTGCGGATGAAATGCGTCATCGGCCCAATGTCCTCACCCCGGCCGAACGCTTTGAGATCCATCCCGGCAGAGAAGCCGCGTCCCGCACCCGTCAAGACGCCGGCGGTGAGTCCGGCGTCGCCGTCGAGCTCGTCGACGGCAGCGACCAGACCATGTGACAGCGCGCCGTTGATGGCGTTCATCGCCTCAGGACGGTTGAGCGTGATCAGCAACACCCGCCCACGCCGCTCGGTGACGACAGCCTCGCTCATTTCGGCGGCATCCTGATTCCGCCGTCGACGCGGACGACCTCGCCGTTCATGTACGGGTTGGTAATTAGTTCGCAGACCATGAACGCCAGTTCCTCCGCAGTGCCGAGCCGTTTCGGGAACAGCACCGACTGCCCCAAGTGGGCAATGAACGCCTCCGCCGCCTCGCCCTCGCCGTAGATCGGAGTGTTGATCAGCCCCGGTGCGATCGTGTTGACCCGGATACCGACCGCCGATAGATCGCGCGCCACCGGCAGTGTCATGCCCACCACGCCGCCCTTGGAGGCTGCGTACGCGGCCTGCCCGATCTGACCGTCGAACGCCGCTACCGACGCCATGTTGACGATCGCCCCGCGCTGCCCGTCGCCGTCGAGCGGCTCGGTCTTCGCCATCGCCGCTGCCGACAGCCGCACCATGTTGAAGGTGCCGAGAAGGTTGACGCGTATCACGAACTCGAAATCCTTCTGCGGCATCGGGTCGTTGTTGCGGTCGACTGTGCGGCCGGCGCGCCCGATCCCGGCTGAGTTCACGAGTACCCGCAGCGGCCCCATCTCGCAAGCCGCGGCCACGGCCGTGACGCCATCGTCCTCATTCGACACGTCGCACTTCACGAAGATGCCACCGATCTCGCTGGCGACCGCCGAACCGCGTTCCTCCTGCAGGTCGGCAACCACGATCCGAGCGCCCAACGCCGCCAGCTGCCGCGCCGACGCTTCGCCGATGCCGGACGCACCGCCCGTCACGATCCCGGAAGCGCCGTGCAGGTCGAGGCGCGGCATCTCAGATCCTCTCGATGATCGTGGCGTTGGCGAGCCCGCCGCCCTCACACATCGTCTGCAGCCCGTACCGGCCGCCCGTCCGCTCGAGCTCGTTGAGCAACGTCGACATCAGCTTCGTGCCCGAAGAACCCAGCGGATGCCCGAGCGCGATCGCGCCGCCGTTGACGTTGGTCTTGGCGAGGTCGGTGCCGTGCTCCTTCTGCCACGCCAGCACCACCGAGGCGAACGCCTCGTTGACCTCGAACAGATCGATCTCGTCGAGCGACAGTCCCGACCGCTGCACGATCTTCGTCGTCGCCGGGATCGGCCCCTTCAACATCGTGACCGGATCGGTCCCGACCACGGCGAAACTGTGGAAGCGGGCGCGTGGCCGCAGGCCGAGCGACTCCGCCTTGTCGGCGCTCATGATCAGCACCGCCGACGCGCCATCGGTGATCTGCGACGAATTGCCGGCGGTGATCTTGCCGTCCTCCTTGAACGCCGGCTTCAAGTTGGCGAGCGTCTCCACCGTCGTGCCTTCACGGATCCCCTCGTCGCGCGTCATCATCTC
>DASQTR010000675.1:0-3119 GCA_035641795.1 Ilumatobacter sp. | reverse complement strand
CCGCCGCCCGCCGGCCCGATGATCCCTTGTTCTCGGGTTTCCTGCCCGCCTGCTACCAGGAGCTGCCCGACTTCGATCTCGCTGCCCGCGATGACGACGACCTGTACGCCGTCGCCCGCGCCCACCTCGACGTCGGTCGGGTGCGGCGACCGGGCGAAACCCTGATCCGCGTGCTGTCTCCGAACCGCGATCGTGACGGCTGGTCATCCGACCGAACGATCGCGCTGCTGGTGACCGATGACGCCCCGTTCCTCGTCGACACGGTCCGCATCGCGCTCGAGCGGCATGACGTGACCACCCACCTGCTCGTGCATCCGATGCTCCACGTGAGGCGCACGCCAGAGGGAGAGCTGGTCGAGGTCGTCGACGGAGGCGCCAGCGACACGATCGTGGAAGCCTGGACGCAGGTCGAGATCGACCGCCTCGAGGGCGACCACAGCGAAGCGCTCGCCGCTGATCTCCGCGCCGCCGTCGAACTCGTGCATCGGGTCGTCGCCGACTTCGGGGCGATGCGTGACCGCATGCTCGCGCTGGCGGACATCGACCCGCTCCTGCGCTGGTTTGCGGACGGCCACTTCGTGTTCCTGGGTGCGGCCACGTACGACACGTCGCCGGAGGTCGCGGTGCGACCCGGCTCGACGCTCGGCCAGCTCGACGAGGTCAGCCCGCTCGATCCGGGGCTGCGGCTCGATGGCGGCGCGCTGTCGATCGCCCGGTCGGTGGGGCGGGCGTCGATTCACCGGGCAGCGCGCATGACGGTGGTCTCGGTCCGGCACACTGACGCGGGGGGCGCGCCGGTGGTGGACCGCTTCGCGGGCCTGCTGGCCTCGACCGCCTACCGCCAGAGTGTGCTGACGATCCCATCCGTCGGCGACCGCGCCCGCGCCGTGCTCGGGCTGACGACAGCCGGTGCCGAGACGCACACCGGACGGTCGATGCGCAATGTGCTCGAGACGCTTCCTCGCGACCTGGTGTTCGAGCTCGACGCTCACGGCCTGGCCGAGCTGGTGATCGATGTCGTGAGCCTCCAAGAGCGCCAGATCGTCCGCGTGTTCGACGTGCCAGAGCCGGTCGGCGACCGCTCGACCGTGTTCGTGTTCGTCCCCCGTCAGCGCTTCCACGCCCGCCTCCCCGAGCAGGTCGCGGCGCTGGTGGGCGAGCAGTACGGGTCGACCGCGACCGAGATCGATTCGTTCCTCGGCGCGAGCAACCTCGCCCGCATCACGTTCACGGTGACGCGAACCCCGGGCGCCGAGCCCAACCTCGACCATGTGTCCGCACTCGTCGACGACCTCACCACGTCATGGACCGACCGGCTGCACGCGTGCGCTGTCAACCAACTCGGCGAATCGGGAGCGCGCCGACTGCTGGCCCGCATCGGCGACGCCGTACCCGAGTCGTACAGGTCAGGTGTGCTTCCCGCGGACGCGGTCGGCGACATGCTGCACCTCCGGGAGCTCATCGACTCCGGTGAGGTGACTCGCACGGCCCTGATCCGGCACGTCGACGACACCGAGGGCGACTGGCGCATGCGCGTCTACCGCCGCGGCGATCCCATCGCCCTCGCCGATCTGCTACCGATGCTCGGCCACGTCGGCTTGCGGGCGCTCGAGGAACGGCCGTACCAGCTCGAGATCGACGGCGAGAGCTGTTACGTCTACGACATCGGCGTGCGCGTACCCGCCGGAGTCGTGATCGACGATCGCCGCCACGCCAACGTGCGTGCCACGTTCGAGGGCTTGCTGGCGGGCGACATCGAGGCCGACGGCTTCAACCGTCTCGTGCTGGTCGCAGGGCTCACCGCGGCGCAGGCGAACGTGCTGCGCTGCTATGCGAAGTACACCAGCCAGATCGGGTTCACGTTCAGCCAGCGGTACATCGAGGAGACGCTGGCCCGGCTTCCACATCTGACGTCGTTGCTCATCGAGCTGTTCGAGGCGCGGTTCGACCCTTCGCTGGCCGACGGCGACCGGATCGCCGCGCTGGCGATGGCCGACGCCGAGGTGCTCGCCGCGCTCGACGCCGTTCCGTCGCTCGACGAGGACCGCATCGGACGCATGTTCCTGTCGCTCATCCGCGCCACGGTGCGAACGAGCGCCTTCTTGGCGCGATCGACGACGGCGTTCAAGTTCGACCCCTCGCTCGTGCCCGATCTGCCCGCGCCACGGCCGCAACACGAGATCTTCGTCTGTTCGTCGCGGGTCGAGGGCGTTCATCTCCGCGCCGGCGCCATCGCCCGCGGCGGTCTGCGCTGGAGCGACCGCCCGGAGGACTATCGCACCGAGGTGCTCGGCCTGATGAAGGCGCAGATGGTGAAGAACGCGGTGATCGTGCCAGTCGGCGCCAAGGGCGGGTTCGTGGTCAAGCGACGGAAGGCGACGCCGGCGGAGAACCGCGAGGAGGGCGTCGAGTGCTACCGGATGTTCGTCCGCGCCCTGCTCGATCTCACCGACAATGTCGTCGACGGCGAGATCGTCCCGCCGGCACGGGTGGTGCGCTACGACGCCGACGACCCGTACCTGGTCGTAGCCGCAGACAAGGGCACGGCCACCTTCAGCGACACCGCCAACGCCGTTGCCGCCGAGTACTCGTTCTGGCTCGGTGATGCGTTCGCCTCCGGTGGCAGCGACGGCTACGACCACAAGGCGATGGGCATCACCGCACGCGGCGCATGGGAGAGCGTGCGTAGCCATGCTCGCGTGCTCGGCAAGAACGCCGATCTCGACGAGTTGACGGTGGTCGGCATCGGCGACATGTCGGGTGACGTCTTCGGCAACGGCTTGCTGCGGTCGACGCACGTGAAGCTGATCGCGGCGTTCGACCATCGCCACCTGTTCGTCGATCCCAACCCCGATCCGGCGACCTCGTTCGCCGAGCGCAAGCGTCTCTACGACACGCCGCGCTCGTCGTGGGCCGACTACGACCCGGCGCTGATCTCCGACGGGGGCGGCGTCTTCGCACGGACGGTCAAGTCGATCGAGCTGACGCCTGAGATGCGCGCCGCGCTCGGAGTCGCCGTCGAGCGCATGACGCCGACCGAGTTGATCAAGACGGTGTTGCGGGCGCCGGTCGGTCTGCTGTGGAACGGGGGCATCGGAACATAAGTCAAAGCATCCACC
>DASQTR010000674.1:0-9255 GCA_035641795.1 Ilumatobacter sp. | reverse complement strand
GCTCGCGAAGCAGGTCGCGGTCGAGCGCCAGCGCCGCCGCCCGCCGCTCGGCGAGCGGCGCGTCGCCTTCATACATGTAGGCCGCGATCCAATTGAACAGCAGGCTCGAAGCCATCGGACTCGACGCCGCCGTGTCGACGTGCACCAACCGGATCCGGCGCGAGCTGATCTGCGCGAGCACCTCACGCAGAGCGGGGACGTCGAACACGTCCTGGAGGCACTCGCGCGACGTCTCCAACAGGATCGGGAACGTGGGGTACTTGGACGCCACCGCAAGTAGGTCGGCCGCACGTTGGCGTTGCTGCCAGAGCGGCGTGCGCTGATCCGGGCGCCGGCGTGGCAACAGCAAGGCACGGCCGGCGCACTCGCGGAACCGCGAGGCGAACAGCGATGTCTGCGGGAGGCTCGACACCACGAGCTCGTCGACGTCGTCGGGGGAGATCACGAACGACTCGACGTCGAGCGCGTCGGCGGCCTCGGGCAGGCGGACCACGATCCCGTCGTCGCCCCACATCGTCTCCACCGGCAAGTCGTAGCGATCCATGAAGCGGCGCTCGATCGCCATCGCCCACGGTGCGTGCACCGGCGTGCCGAACGGGCTGAGCAGACAAACGCGCCAGTCGCCGATCTCGTCGCGGAAACGCTCGACGACGATCGTGCGATCGTCGGGCACCACCCCCGTCGAGGCCGCCTGCTCGGCTAGGTACTGCACGACGTTCGATGCCGCCAGCCTGTCGAGCGCGTAGTGCTCCTCGAGCCGGCGCATCGCCTCGTCCTCGGGCAGGGACCTGATCTCGCGCACGAACGCGCCGAGGGCCCGGCCGAGCTCGAGCGGGCGGCCGGGTCGGTCGCCGTGCCAGAACGGCATCTTGGCCGGCACCCCGGGCGCGGGCGTGACCGTGACGCGCTCGAACGAGATGTCTTCGATCCGCCATGTCGAGGCCCCGAGGATGAAGGCGTCGCCCGGTCGGCTCTCGTACACCATCTCCTCGTCGAGCTCGCCGACGCGGGTGCCGTCGGGCAGGAACACGCCGAACAGGCCTCGGTCGGGGATCGTGCCGCCGCTCGTGACTGCCAACCGCTTGGAACCGTCGCGGGCGCGCACCGTGTCGTTGACGCGGTCCCACACGATGCGCGGTCGCAACTCGGAGAACTCCTCGCTGGGGTAGCGGCCGGCGAGCAGGTCGAGCACGTTGCCGAGCAGTTCGTCGGACAGGTCGTGGAACCCGGCGCTGCGCCGCACGAGGGCCGCCAGGTCGGACACCGCCACCTCACCGGTGGCGGCGGTGTGGGCGACGATCTGTTGGGCGAGCACGTCGAGGGGGTTGCGCAGGTAACGCGAGTGCTCGATCTCGCCGTCGATCATCCGGCGCGTCACCACCGCCGCCTCGACGAGATCGCCGCGGTGCTTGGGGAAGATGGTGCCCTTGCTGGGCTCGCCGACCGAGTGACCGGCGCGGCCGATGCGCTGCAAGCCACGGCTCACCGCGCCCGGCGACTCGATCTGGATCACGAGGTCGACCGCCCCCATGTCGATCCCCAGCTCGAGCGAGGACGTGGCGACGATCGCCCGAAGCTCGCCGCGCTTGAGCTGATCCTCGACGATCACCCGTTGCTCACGGGCGAGCGATCCGTGGTGGGCGCGGACCAGCTCGAGCTCGGCTGTGCCGTGCTGTTCTTCGTAGAGCTCGTTGAGCTTGGCGGCCAAGCGCTCCGCCGAGCGGCGGGCATTGGTGAAGATGATCGTCGACCGGTGGGCCAACACGAGCTCGAGCACGCGCGGATAGATGCTGGGCCAGATGCTCGCCCGCCGCTCGCCGCTGCCGGGCTCGCCGAGCGGCGTCGCCCCGTCGCCCGGAGCGGCCATGTCGTCGACGGGCACGACGACCTCTAGCTCGAGCGCCTTGCGCACACCGGCATCGACGATCCGCACCGGCCGCGGTGACTCACCCGAGTAGCCACCGAGGAAGCGCGCCGTCTCCTCCAGCGGTCGTTGCGTGGCGGAGAGGCCGATCCGCTGCGGCGGCTTGTCGGTGACCTCCTCCAACCGCTCGAGCGTGAGCGCCAGATGGGCGCCGCGCTTGGTGGTGGCCATCGCGTGGATCTCGTCGACGATGACGGTCTCGACCCCTTGCAGTGTCTCGCGAGCCGACGACGTGAGCATCAGGTAGAGCGACTCTGGCGTGGTGATCAACAGGTCGGGCGGGCGGCGGATCAGCTTCTGGCGTTCGTTGGACTGCGTGTCGCCCGTGCGCATCGCCACCTCGGGGGCGGTGAACGGCGCGCCGACCCGCTCGGCGGCGAGGCCGATGCCGGTGAGCGGCGCCCGCAAGTTCTTCTCGATGTCGAATGCGAGGGCGCGCAGTGGCGAGATGTACAACACCCGCGTGCGGTGCGTGCGGGCCTCCGGCGTCGGCGTGGTGACGAGCCGGTCGATCGCCGCCAGGAACGCAGTGAGCGTCTTGCCGGACCCGGTCGGGGCGCAGATCAGGGTGTGATCGCCGGCCACGATGTGCGGCCAGCCGTCGACCTGCGGCGGCGTCGGCGCCGGGAACGAGCTCGCGAACCACTCGGCGACCGCCGGCGAGAACGCCTGGAGAACAGGATGATCGGCGATGATTCGAATCTAGCGAGGGGGCGTGGCACCGCCATCCGCGCAAACGGCAATGGCGGGCGGACGCGTGCACGGTGTCGGCACCTGCACCCTGGAGACCGCTGCGGAGCGGTCAGCCCACGTTCAGGTGGCTTGCGCTCGCCGCTCGTGCACGCGGTACGAGACGTTCTTGACGTCGTCACCAACGGTGATCGTCGCGTAGTAGTCGCCGTCGTCCGACGTGTACTGCACGGGATTGAACCGGCCGCCGCCGACGTCGTGCGGTCCCAGGTCGCTACCCAGTTTGTTGGTCCCGCCGCGGATCATGTTGTGATCGTGGGTCATTACTGCGATGTGCGACGTGACGGTGCCCGAAGGCGCGGTCGCGCCGCCGACCGTGCGGAAGCTCCACTCGATGTGCTCGCCGTTGAGGGCGGGGGCGTCGACGAACTCGAGGCGCACCGGCCCCGAGCTGTAGCCGGCGGCGTTCCAGTCGCCGCTGCCATCCCACTCGTCCATGACGCTCCCTTCTGGCCGGCCGCACCTGCGGCGAGCCGAACTCCGATTACTAGCACCATCGAGCGCTCGCCTTCCCCGAACCTTCCCCGCGTCGACCCCCGGGTCTCGGTGCACTCAGACGATCGCGCCCGACTCGAGGCGCACCGTGCGCGTCAACCGCACGCGGTCGAGCAGTTCGCGGTCGTGGGTGACGAGGACCACCGTGCCGGGGAACGTCTCGAGGGCCTGCTCGAGCTGTTCGATCGCCGGCAGATCGAGGTGGTTTGTCGGCTCGTCGAGCACCAGCAGATTGGCACCGTTCGCCATCATCAGCGCCATCGCCGCGCGCGTCCGTTCTCCGGGCGAGAGCGACGCCGTGGCGCGCTCGACGTGCGCGCCCACGAGACCGAACTTGGCGAGCAGCGTGCGGGCCTCGGCCACCGGCATGCCGGTGGCATCCATGAACGCGCGCAGCAGGGTTGCGGCGGTGTCGAGCTGCATCCGAACCTGCTCGATCTCACCGACGACGACGCCGCTGCCGATCTGAGCGGTACCCGCCGTTGGCTCGATTCGTCCTAACAGCAGGTCGATCAGTGTCGACTTGCCGGCACCGTTGCGACCGACGAGCGCCACCCGCTCGCCGTACTCGAGGAGCAGATCGAGCGGGCCGAGCCGAAACGCCCCACGCTCCACCGTCGCGCCGACGAGCCGGAAGACGACGTCGCCGCTGCGGCCGACGTGGGGTACCTCGAGCCGCAGTTGCCACGGCTCGCGTGGCTTGTCGACCGCATCCAGCCGGTCGATCGCTCGCTGGGTCTGTGCCGCTTTACCGGCCAGTTGCTCGGTCTGGTTCATGCGGAAACGGCGAATGTTCTTGTCGGGCTCGTCGTTCATCGAGCGCTTCACGCGGGCGACGCCCTGCTGCGCCCATTCCCGCTGTCGCTGGGCGCGGTCAGCGAGGTCCTTGCGGCTCGCGTCGTACTCGTCGAACCGCTCCCGGGCGTGTTGCCGGGCGAGGGCGCGCTCGGCGAGGTAGGCCTGCCAGCCGCCGCCGAAGACTCTTACACCGTGCGTGAACTCGTCGATCTCCACGACGTCGGTGACGACGCTGTCGAGGAACCGGCGATCGTGGCTGACGAGCAGAACTCCGGCCTCGAGCCCGAGCACCCACCGCTCCAGGCGAGCGAGCCCGTCGAGATCGAGATCGTTCGTCGGCTCGTCCAGCAGGTAGACGTCGAAGCGGGAGAGGAGAAGCGCGGCAAGCGACGCGCGCGCCGCCTCGCCACCCGACAGCGACGACGTCCGCTGGGCAAGCAGCCGGGCGCTCATGCCGAGCTCGTCGGCGACCTCTCCGATGCGGGCTTCGAGGTCTGCCGCGCCGAGCCCCAGCCAGCGATGCCACGCCGTGTCGTATCGCTCGGCGGCGCCGGCATCGTGGCGAGCGAGGGCAGCGGTGGCGGCGTCGAGCTCCGTTTGGGCAGCGGTGACGCCGGTACGCCGCGCGAGCAGCTCGGCGACGGTCTCGTCACCACGCTCGGGCTCTTGGTGCAGCCAGCCGACCGTCGCCGTCGGCGGTGCGAGGCGAACACGGCCGCGATCGAGGCGGACCGCCTGCGCGCAAACCGCGAGCAGCGTCGACTTCCCGACCCCGTTGGGACCGACGACCCCGAGCCGGTGACCCGGTGCCAGAAGCAGATCGACAGCCTCCAGCACGCGCCGATCAGCGCGGCTGACCGTGACGGCATCGAGCGACAGCGTGGCAGACATCGGAGGGTCCTCTCGGCCCCAGTCTGGCGGATCGAGCGTTGCACCGTCGGGGTAGGCTCGGCCTATGCCCGCGCCCGGAGAGCACCACCCCGCTTTCGAGGAATACTGCGAGTGCATCTTCGAGCTGGACGAGGACGACGTCGACGTCATCCAGGCGCGCATCGCCGAGCGGCTCCAGGTCAGCCGGCCGGCCGTGAGCGAGATGATGCGCAAGCTGGAGGCGGAGGGTCTCGTCACCCACGCCGGCACGATCGCTTTGACCGAGGCCGGCGACGCGCTCGCCCAGCGTGTGGTCCGCAGGCACCGCCTCGCCGAGCGCTTCCTCACCGACGTCCTCAAGCTGTCGTGGGCGGAGGCACACCACGAGGCCGGCAAGTGGGAGCACGTGATGAGCAAGCACGTCGAGGAGGCGATCAACAATCTGCTCGGCGAACCGACGACGTGCCCGCACGGCAACCCGATCCCCGGTTCCAGCTATGTCGCGACCGACGCCAGCCCGCTGTCCGAGCAGACGGTCGGCGAGCGGTTCACCGTGCGGCGCATTCCCGAGGAGCTCGAGTTCACGCCGGGACTGCTCGAGTTCCTGGAAGCGTCGTCGCTGCGCCCGGGATGCTCGGGCGTCGTGACCGCCGCCTCGCCGGATGGCACGCTCACAATCGAGATCGACGGTCGCCACGTGGGGGTTGGCGCGTTCGCGAGCGAGCGGATCCTGGTCACCACGTGACCTGCCGGCTCGCCGCGGCCGGAGCCGCGGCAGCCGTGCTCACGCTGGGGGCGTGCGGCACCACCTACATCGACACCAGCAAGACCGTCCCGCCGACCGGCGACGCGGCGGCGACCACGCTGCCGCCCATCCCTGCCGACACCCCGACCGCCACCGTGCTCGCGGAGATCGAATCGCTGATGCGCCGCCTGGACGACCAGATCGTCGACGATGTTCGTGTGCCAGAGACGATGGCGCGCATCGATCAGCTGTGGGACGTCGCCGAGCAGCAGATCCGTGACCGCGACCCCGACCAGCTGTTCCCGTTCCAGCAGGCGATCGACCTCGCCCGAAACGGCGTGGAGCGGCGGCGCCCGGCCGACGCCAGCAAGGGCTACAAGGTACTGATCGCGGCGATCGCTGCGTATCCCGCTGGGTAACGTCGCCCGCGTGGAGGCACCCGATCTCGGGGCGATGACCTGGACCGACGTCGGCTCGCCGATCCTCGTCGTGCCGGTGGGCTCGTGCGAGCAGCACGGGCCGCACCTGCCGCTCCACACCGACACCGTGATCGCCGCTGCGCTCGCCCACGGGCTCGCCGTCGCACGTGGCGACTGCGTCGTGGCGCCGCCGCTGACGGTCACGGCCAGTGGCGAGCACCGCGGGTTCGCCGGCACGCTCTCGATCGGCAACTCGGCGATGGCGGAGGTGCTCACCGAGCTGGTGCGATCGGCCGGCTGGGCCCAGGGGGTCGTGTTCGTCAACGGCCATGGCGGCAACGCGGTTGCGATGGCACGCGCCGCCGACACGCTGGTGCGCGAGTCGCGACGCCTGCTGGTGTGGTGGCCCAGCGTGCCCGGCGGCGATCCGCACGCGGGGCACGTGGAGACGTCGTTGATGCTGGCGCTGGCGCCCGATGAGGTTCGCCGCGACCGCGCCGTCGCTGGGCCGGTGCCGGCAATGTCCGAGCTCGTGCGCGCCGGCGTGCAACCGCTCAGCGCCTCGGGCGTGCTCGGGGATCCGACGTACGCCAGCGCCGAGGAGGGTCGGCGGTTGTTCGAGGAACTCGCCGCGCAACTCGCCGCCGCGGTCGCGAGTTGGGCTGACGGGTGAGCACGGGCGACGTCGCCGTCGACACGCGCTACCGGCTCGATCGCAGCGTCATGCGCTTCGGGCGCGTGATCATCGGAGGCTCACCGCTCAAGCTCTTTCGCGTCAGCGCCGCCGGGGCCGCAGTCGTCGACCGCATCGCCGCCGGCATGTCGGTGGGGCATTCGGCACTGGTCACCGCCCTCGTCGAGGCAGGCGCGATCCACCCGGAGCCCGATCACTCGCCGTTCGGTCCGCACGACGTCACGGTCGTGGTGCCCACGTACGGCGCGCCGCGCCGGCTGCCCGCCGCAGCACTGCTCGTCGATGACGGCTCACCGGTACCGGTCGCGGATGCCGCGTTGCGCCTGGAGCACAACCGCGGACCCGGCGCCGCACGCAACGCCGGTCTCTCACTGGTCCGTACGCCACTCGTCGGATTCGTCGACACAGACGTCGAACTCCCGGACGGATGGCTCGAACCGTTGCTCCGCCATTTCGCCGATTCCCGTGTGGCGCTGGTGGCGCCGCGAGTCACGACGTCGGGCGTACCGTCGCCGGTGGCGTGGTACGAGCGCGGCAACAGCCCACTCGACCTCGGCCCTGAACCGGCCCGCATCAGGGCCGGCACACGGGTGAGCTACGTACCGGCGGCGGTGATCGTGTGCCGCGTCGAGGCGATGCGCGAGATCGGCGGCTTCGACGAGTCGCTTCGGTTCGGCGAGGACGTCGACCTCGTGTGGCGCCTGGACGAAGCCGGCTGGCGGTGCCGGTACGAGCCGGCGGTCGAGGTCGGCCACGACCCGCGACCATCGTGGAGGGCGTGGGCGCGCCAGCGGATCACCTACGGCTCGTCGGCGGCGCCGCTCGCACGCCGCCACCCCGGCGCACTGGCGCCGATCCGCATGAGCGGCTGGAGCGTCGGCACCTGGGCACTGGCCGCGCTGGAACGACCCGTCGCCGGCGCTGCGGTCGGACTCGGCTCGGCGGCGGCGCTGATCCGCAAACTGCCGCACGTACCGCCGGCGGCAGCGTTCCGGCTGGCCGCGCGCGGCAATCTGCAGGCCGGTGACCAGATCGCCACGGCGGTCCGCCGCGTCTGGTGGCCGTTCCTCGCCATCGCCGCGCTGCGCTCACGAACCGCGCGTCGGATCCTGCTCGCCGCCGCGTTCGCGGCGCGCCATCCGGTTCGGGTCGTCGACGACGTCGCCTATTCGATCGGCGTGTGGCGCGGGATGCTCGCGGAGCGCACGCTCGCCCCGCTCGCGCCGGAGATCAGCTCATGGCCCGGACGCCGACCTGCGGAGCAACCGTCTGATTCGCCGGCGCCGCCGGTGTGATGGCGGGTCGGCCACGGACTGCGATCGTTACGATCGCAGTCCGTGACGATTCGGCTCAGCGTCGACCGTGAGCGCTGGTGGGCGCACGTCACCGATGTCGCCGACAGCGTCGAGGGTGTGGTTCCGGTGGTCAAGGGCAACGGCTACGGGTTCGGCCGTGTCGCGCTCGCCCACGCCGCGATCAGGCTCGGGCCGGTGCTCGCGGTCGGGACAGTCCACGAGCTGGCGGGCCTGCCCTCGGAGTGCACACCGGTCGTGCTCACGCCCACGCTGCGACCGCCCGCGTCCACCGACGTCGTGCTCACCGTCGCCAGCCGCCGACACGTCGCCGCCCTGGCCGGATGGCAGGGACGCGTGATCGTGAAGCTCGAGTCGTCGATGCACCGCTACGGCGACGGCATCGAGCTCGTCGAGCACGCTTGGTCGGTCGGCCTGCGCACCGTTGGCGTCGCCATCCATCCGCCCTTGGCGGGCAGCGAAGAGGACCGCCGCAACGACATCGTCGATCACCTTCCTGCCATCGATCCCGGTCTCGACGTGTGGGTCAGCCATCTCGCACCGGAAACGTACGCACAGCTCCCTCCTTCGCACCGCTACAAGTTGCGCACCGGGACGCACCTGTGGCTCGGCGACCGCGAGGCGCTCCACCTCGAAGCCGACGTGCTCGACACGCGCGGCGTGACGGCCGGCGCCAAGGTCGGCTACCGGCTCGTGACCGTCGGTCATGACGGCACGCTGGTGATGATCGGAGCCGGTTCTGCGAACGGCGTCGCGGTCCTGGCCGGGGACGCCAGTCCGTTCCACTTCGAGCGCAACCGAATTGCGCTCGTGGAGCCGCCCCACATGCACACGTCGATGGCAATCGTGCCGGACGGGCAGCCATGTCCGTCGGTGGGCGACTGGGTCGATCTCCAACGCCCACTCACGCTCACGACGATCGACGAGCTGCAGTGGAGGTAATCGAGGCGCGTCCCCGCACCGGCCGGCTGGTCGGCCCGGACGTGGTACGGGCGGTCGCCATGGCGGGCGTCGTCATCATGAACTTCCACGGCTACCTGATCGGCCGCGGAGCGCGCCGCGAAGGTGGCTGGGCGTACGACTTCTTCGACCCGTGGGTCGGGCCACTCTCCACACGTTTCGCGGCGACGTTCGTGCTCACTGCCGGCGTCGGCGTGACGCTGCTCACGCGGTCGGCGATCGGGAATCGGGCGCGAACGAACGAGCTGCGCTGGATCCTCGCTCGCCGCGGTCTCATCCTGTACGGC
>DASQTR010000673.1:0-9146 GCA_035641795.1 Ilumatobacter sp. | reverse complement strand
ACGTCGGCGCAGCGGCCGACTTGCAGCCAGCCGGGCGCCCCCGAGTCGACCACCGTCAGATTGACGATGCGTGCGTCGTTGCTGCCGGTTGGCACGAGCTGCTTGGTGAACGCGGGCAGCATGCCTGGCGTGCATGCTTGCCCCGGCGGGCAGGCGCCGACGACACGCGTGTCGGTCAACCGCGTCGGCGTCGACGGCTGGTACCACAGCCGCTCGCCGGCGGAGCCCAGGTAGGCGGTGACGTCGACGACGGAGTGGACCGCCGACGAGCGATACAGGCAGAACCGTCCCGTGCTCGAGATCGGCACGATCGCCATCGCCGCCACCGACTGGCCGGCGGCGTACGTCAGCGCCGACGTGGTGCGCGGCCCGGATCGTGGTCCGCAGTCCTCGAGCGTCAGGTAACCAGGCGCAGCGCCCTCCGTGGCGGTGAGGTTGATCATCGCCGCCACCGCGCCCGCCGGCGGAGTCAGCTCGACCAGCAGTCGCGTTCCGGCCGCGGGCAGCGTGGCACGCCCGCACTCCTCGACCTCGCGGCCGGCGTCGTCGACGATCGTTCGGCACACGGTGTTCGGGTCGTTACGTAGGTTGAAGGCGGCGATCGCCGCCGCCTGACGGGGCGTGCCGCGGAACTCGAAGTGCGGTGGATCGCGCGACACGACCGTGCGCTGCGTCGAGGTGCTCTGACACCCTGCGTTCCAGCCATAGCCGCCCCAGTAGAGGCCCCACTTCTCGGCGGTCTGGATCACCCACTGCGGCATGTCGGTCTGGATCGGCGTCATGCAGGCCGTGGCGCCCTCGATCGAGGAGTAGCTGCGGATCGGGTTGGCGGCGGCGTTGATGTCGATCGCCAGGCCCCACGCGTGGTTGGACAGGTCGGCGGGGTCGCCGCTCGGGCAGCTCCAACCGCCGTTGCCGCTCGTGCACCGGAACGCGTAGCCGCTGCCTTCGCGGACGCGGTACCCCTTGGCGCTGATCTCGTCGAGGAAGCCCTCGAACAGACCGCGCACGACGACGTGGGTTTGCAGCGTGCCCGCCCGCAGCCCGCCGACCGGCTGGGCGTTGGCGGCGATGTACGTCGACTCCCATGCCGCCAGCGCCGGCGACCCGTTGTACCAGTACCCGTTCCAGCGCCAGCCTTCGCCGACCCCCGGCGCAGGCGGGACGCCCCAGCCGGTGGCGGAGGGCTCGCCGTAGAACGTGATGACGCACCCGGCGACGGCGCCCGACTCGACCTGCTGGGTCGTGCATCGTGGAGGGCTCGACGGGAGCACCCACGGCGTGTTGTCGAGCGCGTGGACGGCCGGCGTGGCAGGCGCGAGCGGCCACACAGCGGTGCCGGCGAGGACGGCGACCGAGGCCGCCGCCAGGCGAAGGATGCGAGACGTCGGGCGGTCCATCACGGGTACGTCTGGATTTCGGCCGCCACGCCCGTCGCCTTCATCTGGAAACCGTCAAGATGCGACGGGGGATGACACCCCTCCGATCGCCCCGTCGCACCCCGTCGTTGTCGTACCCCGTCGTTAGGGTGGCCGGCGTGATCTCGTGCGTCTACTGCGGCGGCGCCCATGCGCGGCCAGCCGACGTGCGCCGGTGCTGGGCGGATCGTGCGAGCCCGACGCTCGGGCTCGAAACCGAACAGCAGCCCGTCGCCCGCCCTTCGCCGTCGGGCTGGCACGGCGGGCGTGGCCCGGCGGCGCTCGGCAGGCATGCCGTCGTGCGCGCCGCCGCGTCGGTGCCGGCGGAGTGGAAAGGGTGTCGCCGGCTCGTGATCGACGCCGACGTGCTCCAGTCACCCCGGGAGATCGTCGCTGAGCTGCGCCGCGCCGCGGCCGCCGCCGAGTCGCTCGTGATCGAGTTGCGCACGCCGTTCGACGATCAGCCACGTGAGATCGACGAGCGTCCTCAACATCTGCTCGGCCCTGGCTACACGTTCTGGCATGACGAGCTCCACCACCTGATCTGGGCAAACGCCGTCGACTTGCGCGTCAACGGCGCGCCCAGGTGGGAGTCGCTCGCAGCCGCGATTGCGGTCGGCGCCGAGCCGCTGCGCGACTCCGGGAGCGGCGACGTCGTCTTGCCGACCGGCGAGGCCGTGTGGATCGACGGTGGGCCGGTCCGGCACCTCGATCCGATCGCCGGGGTCCCGGTGTTGCACGCCGTGCAGCTCGAGCATCGGCAGATCGCGCTGCCGGGCCCCAACACCAGCGTCGCCGAGCTGGCCCCCGACCAGCTGGCGGCGGTCACGCACGCCGGTGGGTCGGCGCGCATCATCGCCCCCGCCGGATCTGGCAAGACGCGTGTGCTGACGGAGCGTGCCAGGCACCTGATCAGCGTCTGGCGCGTCCCAGCGGCGGCGGTGAGCCTCGTCGCGTTCAACAAACGTGCCCAGGAGGAGATGCAGGCGCGCACAGCCGACCTGCGCGGTCTCGAGGTGCGGACGTTGAACTCGATCGCGCTGGCGATCCTCAACGGCGTGGCACCGTTCGGGGCGCAGCCGCGGCGCTGGCGCACGGTCGATGAGCCGGAGATGCGCTCGCTGCTCGGGCGCTTCGTTCAGACGCGGCGACAGCTCAACGTCGACCCGCTGGCGCCTTGGCTCGACGCCTTGAGCGCGATGCGTTTGGGACTGACTGCGCCACAGGAGGTCGCGGCGCGGTACGGCGGCGATGTCGACGGGCTCGCCGAGGTCTGGCCGCAGGTCCGTGACGCGATGGAGCGCGCCGGCGTCGTCGACTTCGACGACCAGATCAGGCGGGCGATCGACGTGCTGCTCACTCAACCGGAGGCCCGTCGCGCCGCCCAGCGGGTATGCCGGTTGTTGCTCGTCGACGAGTTCCAAGACCTCACGCCGGCACACCTGCTGCTCGTGCGCCTGCTCGGCGCGTCCGGTGGGGCGGTGTTCGGCGTGGGCGACGACGACCAGACGATCTACGGCTACAACGGCGCCGATCCCGGATGGCTGATCGACTTCGCGAGGTGGTTCCCCGAATCTGGCGACCATCCGCTCGAGGTCAACTACCGGTGCCCGGCGGGCGTAGTCGCCGCCGCCGACCGACTGCTGCGCCACAACCAGCGGCGCGTCAGCAAGAACATCCGCGCCGCGGCACCGCCCTCGGAAGACGCCGGCTGGTCGATTGACGGCGGCGACGACGCAGTGGCGGCCACGGTGGCGGTTGTGTCGTCGGCGCTCGCAAGCGGTGCTGTAGCTGCCGAGATCGCGGTGCTCACTCGGGTCAACACCACGATCGCGCCCGTACAGATCGCGCTCGCCAACGCCGACATCCCGATCGCGGGCGGCGTCGGCTCCGACTTCGTCGATCGCGTGGGGGTGCGTGCCGCACTCGCATGGGTGCGGCTCGCGACGGGGCGGTCCTTGGGAAGTGACGACCTCGCGGAGGCGACCCGGAGGCCGTCGCGTGGCTTCAGCCCGCGGATGCGCGAGTGGGTCACCGAGCAATCCAGCCTCGACAGGCTGATGCGCCTCGCCGACCGGCTCACCGATGCGAAGGATTCGGCGCGTGTCACCGAGCTGGCGGGCGACATCGCCCGCATGCAAGCGCTCGCCGCCGGCGGAGCCGACACCGGCCACCTGCTGCGGGTCCTCGTCGCCGAGGTCGGGCTCGGGCGAGCCGTCGCCTCGCTCGACAACAACCGGCACGGCATGAACCGCGGCGCGCAGAGCGACGATCTCGTTGCGCTGCGCCAGATTGCGACGTTGCACCCGTCCCCGGCCGGCTTCGACCGGTGGCTGCGCGATGCGCTGACCACGCGTCGTGATGCTGCAGGCGTGGTGCTGTCGACGGTGCACCGTGTCAAGGGGCAGGAGTGGCCGCACGTCGTCGTCCACATGGCCCAGCCCGATCTCTTCCCGCACCGCCTGTCGGAGGACGAGGAGGAGGAGCGGCGCCTGTTCCACGTCGCACTCACCCGCGCCTCGCGCCACGTCACGATCGTCACGGGTGGCGACCCGAGCCCGTTCGTCGCCGAGCTCACGAACGAGCCACCGGCCAACCGCCCGGTCCCGCAGCCCCCGCCGGTTGGCGCCAACCGTGGTGCCGCCACGGCTGCGGCGACGGTCGAGCATCCGCTGCTCGATCGCAGCCGCGTCATGGCTGTCGAGGGCCTGGTGCTGGTCGACCAGGGTCACGAATGGACGATCACCGGCCTCGAGCCGGCGGCCGCGGTCGCCGCCAACGCCGGCTCGTTCCGGCGGTACGCGCTCGGCGAGAAGGTTCAGACCGCCGGCCGCCAGCGCGGCGCGCTGCGACCGCGCTCCGGCGACGTCGACGAGGCCAGCGTGCGGCTGTTCGATCTGTTGCGGTCGTACCGCGAGCGGGTGCGCGACGAGCGGCCGGCGTACACGGTGTTCGACGACAAGACGCTGGCCGCGATCGCCACCACCTTGCCCGACGACCTCAGCCAGCTCGCCGCCGTGCGTGGGGTTGGAGCGGTCAAACTCGAGCAATACGGCGACGACATCCTGGAAATGACCGCCGCAGCACGTCGCAGCCAGGTGGCGGCTGAGGTGTCGGGCGAGGTGTCGGGCGAGGTGTCAGGCGAGGTGTCAGGCGAGGAATCGGGCCAGGTGTCGGGCGAGGTGTCCGCTTAGCCGGTGTCTGACGCGGGCGCCCAATGGGTACCTGCGTGGCCGAGTGGAAGGGGTCCCGTCGCCCAGGCGTGGTCGCGCGCCAGCTACGCGCGCCCGTCGAGCCACGACGGTGAACGATCGCTTGGCGGCGGGACGTTGACGGTGCTCGCGATCGTCGCCGGGGCGCTCGACCCGCAAGGGCCGGTCGCCGAGTCGATGGCCACGCTGTGGTGGTTGATGCTCGCCCTCGGGCTCGTGGTCTTCGTCGTGGTGATAGTGGTCCTGCTGCTCGGCCTGTTCCGCAGGCGAATTCCGCCCGACCCGCGGTCCGATGGTCCGGCATCGTCCCGATTGGGTCGCATGATCGTCGTCGGCGGTGTCGTGATGCCCGTCGTCGTCGTGTCCGCGGTCTTCGCCGCGACCGTGGTCGCGATGCGCGACGTGGCGCGGGACGCGCCGCCCGACGCGCTGATCGTCGAAGTCGTGGGTCACCAGTGGTGGTGGGAAGTTCGCTACCCGGACGAGGGGGTCATCACTGCCAACGAGATCCACATCCCGGTCGGTCGTCCCGTGGCGTTCAGTCTGACGTCGGCGGACGTGATCCATTCCTTCTGGGCTCCAGCGCTCGGCGGAAAGATGGATCTGCTTCCCGATGGCGTCAACACGCTCGTCCTCGAGGCCGACGTCCCGGGCGTCCATCGCACGGAATGCGCCGAGTTCTGCGGCTTGCATCACGCGCTGATGGAGTTGACGGTGGTCGCAGAACCGGCCGACCAGTTCGCGGCATGGGTGGCCGGTCAGAGCGCACCGGCCGTCGCGCCCACGAGCGGGGTGACACAGCGCGGGCAGCAGCTGCTCGTCGATGGCGAGTGCGCGAAGTGCCACACCGTCCGTGGCACCGCGGCCGAGGGAGCAGACGGACCTGACCTGACGCACCTCGCCAGTCGTTCAGAGATCGGAGCAGGGGCGGCCGAGAACACCTCCGACGACCTGAGGGAGTGGATCACCGATCCACACAGGTTCAAGAACGATGTCGAAATGCCGGCAACGGAGCTGTCCGATGCCGACGTGCAAGCGATAGTCGCCTACCTCGAGTCGCTCGAATGACCAGCGCCCAGGATCCCCCGCGGCCGCCTGTCGCACCGCTCGCGGCGGAGCCGCTGACCACGGCCGAGCTGAACGAGCTGTTCGCCGACCCACCAGGTCTGTGGGGACAGCTCACTGGCGTCCAGAACGACAAGCTCGGGATCCGGCTGATGTTGACCGGATTCTTCTTCCTGCTGCTCGGGGGCAGCGTCGACTCGGTCGTGATGCGTCTCCAGCTGGCGGTTCCGGAGAACGACTTGATCAGCGCCGAGCTCTACAACGAGCTGTTCACGAACCACGGCACCGTGACGATGTTCCTCGTGATCCTGCCGATCTTCGAGGGGTTCGCGATCCTCCTGCTGCCTCTCGTGCTCGGAACGCGCGAGCTGCCGTTCCCGCGGCTCGGCGCGTTCTCGTTCTGGGCGTTCCTGTTCGGCGGGCTGCTGTACTACAGCAGCACCTTGTTCCAGCTCGTGCCCGACGCCGGTTGGTTCGCGTACACGCCGCTGAGTGGGCCGAGATTCTCACCCGATCTTGCGCTGGACTTCTGGGTACTTGGCCTCGGCGTCGCCGAGGTCGCTGCAATCTCGGCGGCGATGGAGTTCATCATCGGCATCCTCAAGATGCGCGCCCCTGGGATGACGCTCAGCCGCCTGCCGCTGTTCGCATGGGCGATCCTCGTGTTCTCGTTCATGATCATCTTCGCCTTCACGCCGCTGATCGTGGGCAGCCTCTTGCTGGAGCTCGACCGCGGCTTCGGCACCGAGTTCTTCAACCCGGAGCTGGGTGGAAGCTCACTGTTGTGGCAGCACCTCTTCTGGATCTTCGGTCATCCTGAGGTGTACATCCAGTTCATCCCGGCCACCGGCGTCGTCTCGATGATCCTGCCCGTGTTCGTCCGCCACCGGATCGTCGGATACAACTGGCTTGTCGCCGCGTTCGTCGGCATCGGCTTCATGTCGTTCGCTTTGTGGGCGCACCACATGTTCACCACCGGGCTGGCCGCGCTGATCCTCAGCTTCTTCGCCGCCGCCAGCATGGCGATCGCGATCCCGGCCGGCGTGCAAATCTTCGCGTGGCTGGCCACGATCTGGGCCGGCCGTCCTGTCTGGAAGACCCCGCTGCTGTTCGTGGTGGGGTTCCTCGTGATCTTCGTCATCGGGGGCATCACGGGTGTGATGGTCGCCGCGCCGCCGTTCGACATGCAGGCTCACGACTCGCACTTCGTCGTGGGCCACCTGCACTACGTGCTCATCGGCGGGGTCGCGTTCCCGATCTTCGCGGGCGTCTACTACTGGTTCCCGAAATTCACCGGCAAGCTGCTCAGCGAACGCCTGGGCAAGTGGAACTTCTGGCTGCTGTTCGTCGGGGTCAACGTCACGTTCTTCCCGATGCACATCGTCGGCCTGATGGGAATGCCACGACGGGCCTACACGTACGACGACGGGTCGGGTTTCGGCCCCTACCACATGGTGTCGACGCTCGGGGTGCTGTGCTTCATCGTCCCCGGCATCGCCGTGTTCGTGTGGAACGTCGTACGCACCATTCGCCGCGGCGAGCCGGCCGGTCCCAACCCGTGGGACGCCGACACGCTCGAGTGGGCGGTGACGTCTCCGCCTCGGGAGCACGGATGGACGGTGCTGCCGATCGTGCACAGCCGGCATCCACTATGGGATCAGACCGACCTCCACAGCGGCGACGCGCGCACCGAACGGTTCGTGAACGGGCTCGCCGAGTGGCCACTGCGCTGGCGAGCGGCGGTGGTCGTCGGCACCGCCAATGCTCGTCCGCAAGAAGTGTTCCGCATCGCCGGCCCGTCGCTGTGGCCGCTGATCGCCGCCATCGGACTCGTCGCCGTGTTCGTCGGCGAGCTCACCAAGCTGCGCTGGGTCTTCCCCCTTGCAGCGGTGATCCTTGTTGTAGGGATCATCGGGTGGAACTGGCCGGACGAGCCGGAGATGACCGCCGAGGACGAGGATGCCTTCGAGCGCGAGCACGAGGTGCCGGTGAACGCCGGAGGCAGCGTCGTGGTCGCTCGATGGGCGATGAGCCTGACGGTCCTCGTCGTCGGGATCGCGTTCGGCAGCCTGCTGCTCAGCTACTTCTACCTCCGACTGCAGAACGAGCAGTGGCCCCTCGACGGTATCGATAACCCGCCGCTGGGGTGGGCCAGCGTCGCCGCGATCCTCGTTGTGGCAAGCGTCTCCACGGCGAGGCGCGCGTTGGGACGGTTCGGCGGGGGAGACCGCACCCGGTTCGTCGCGACCTTCGCGCTCGCGCTGGCGTTGCTGCTGTCCGGCGGCATCGTGCAGTACGCCGACCTCGTCCGCTTCGACTTCCGGTGGGCGAGCGACGCGTACGGATCGATCTTCTACACCCTCGCAGGCTTCGTCCTCGTGGTCGCAGCGATGACGCTGATCATGGCGGCGATGGCTCTGTACTGGACGGTCCGCGGCGTCTACACATCGCGCCGCTACGCATACGTCGCCAACGTCGTCACCTTCTGGACCGGCGCGTCCGTCGTATGGGTCGCGGGCTTCGCCACCCTCTATCTGGCGCCGTACCTGACATGAGCGAGCCCGACGAGGACAAGAGCGGCGGCGCCGCTCAAGGAGCGATGACGGCGCCTCGCGGCACGGCGTACGCCGTCGATGTGGCGAGCGACCGACCGGCGCGCGTGATCTGGGCGGCGCTCCTCGTCGGTCCCCTGATCCTCATGCTCCACTTCACGATCGTGTACCTCGTCGCCGAGGCCGGTTGCACGGGTGACGGACACGGGCTCGATGTGTTCGATCCACCGGTGCCCGTGATCGTTACCGTCGCTGCGACCGCGGCTGCTGCCATTGCGTGCATGGCGGCCGTGACATGGAACTACCGTCGGTGGCGGACGAGCGTCGACGACTCGCAACGACCCCAGGCGGGGTGGCCGTTCGGAGACGTCGACGACCACGAGGCGCGCGGATCGCTGGCATTCGTCGGCACTCTGCTCGCCGCCTTCTCGTTCGTGAGCGTCGTGCTGATCGGCGTCGCTGCTCCATTTCTGCGGTCGTGTTGAATCTGCTCGCGCACCAGGGCCAGCCGCCGGCGCCGCACGACGTGTGGACGGCATGGAATCTGGATCCGTTGCTCATCGGCGGGCTCGTGCTGACGTTGTGGGTCTACCGTCGCGGTCAACGACATGTCTATCCGGGCCGTGACGCCGTGGTCCGGCGGTGGTGCTTCTTTGGTGCCATCGCGGTGCTCGCTTTGGCGCTGGTGTCGCCGCTCGACGCGATGTCCTCGGCTTTGGCATCGGCGCACATGGTCCAACACGTGTTACTGATCCTCGTCGCCGCGCCGCTGCTCGCGCTCGCCGCGCCGGGACCGGTGCTCATGCGCGCGTTACGTACGGAGGTCCGGCGGGTCATCGTCGGCTGGCGTCGGCGGACGCGACTGACGCGGACGAGCCTCGGGTTCCTCCGGCAGCCGG
>DASQTR010000672.1:0-2687 GCA_035641795.1 Ilumatobacter sp. | reverse complement strand
TCCAGCCGGCCTGTCAGTAACCGCCCATGCCGTGCCCCCGCCTGTCCCTCGGACATACCGCCATGATTGCCGATCCCGAGACCGCACCCCGCACGCGAACGGATCGATCGCGGCATGCCGAACCTGCGAATCCGAGCAATGCGTCGCTACCGCCACCGGGTGCTCGCTGACATTCGGTAAGAGGGCACGCGAGGAACCGCTTGACGCGCTCCGTTCGCGCGATCGACTGTCGGCGCGCGACGTGGGAGGAGCGCCAGTCAGACGTTGTCAAGGACCCTTTGTCACCGACGCCCAGCGGTGACTTCGATCCATCGATCCATTGGCGGACTGAATGAGCGATATCGCAACCGCCGAACAGCTCGGTCCGGTCGAGCTGATAGCGCTCGCATTCCGCAAGCCGAGCTTCCACGGCAGCGTGCTTCGCGAGTTGGTGTCCCTCGTCGAGCGCGACGTGATCCGGGTGCTCGCCCTTGGCGGTCGGCTCGTCGTGCAGGTCCGGGAGCTGCAGGTGCGCGAGCGGGAAGGGTTGTCGATCGCCCTTGACGTGAGCGACGTCGTACCCGACGCCGTCAGGCCGACCTTTCGCTCATTGACCGGGTCGGCAACCTTGGTCGGCCGCCTCGAGGCGGGCTTCAAACCGTTGGCGGCCACGTCGCCGCTCGGTGAACTGCTGGTGCGACCGGCCGAGGCGTCGCTGGGCGCGCGGCGCCGACCGCATGCCGGTGCTGCTCGCCGTCGACGAGGCGCACAACGTCTTTCCCGCACCGACCGACGACCCGCTCCTGGCGGCGACGACCGACCTCGGCACACTCATCGCCGGAGAAGGCCGCAAGTTCGGTTCGCATCTGTTCGTCGCCACGCAACGTCCTGGCAAGGTGCATCCCATCGTTGTCTCTCAATGCGACAATCTCGTGCTCATGCGCATGAACGGCGCCACCGACGTCGACGAAATCGTCACGTTGTTCTCTCATGTACCGCCCGCCACACGCCCGAAGGCGGCGGCGACGTGCCAACGACCTGGGCAACCCCAACCTGACTTACCCGAATCGGCCTACCAAGGACGCCGGCGAGCAGCTCTGCGATCCGGGCGCTCCCCGTGAAGCCAAGCCCGCGAAGACGTCATCGTCGTACGTCGTTGCCCATTCGGCGTGGAGCCGCGCGGCATCGTTGCGTGAACCTCGCCGCCATGTGGAACTTGAACCGGCGCCAATTGGTCAGCGTATAGTCACGTCCTTCTTCGGATCGCTTGGCAGGAGGTGCAATGGATGCGGCGTTGATCGTGCTGCAAGGTGCGGTTGTGATCGGCGCGATTCTGCTCGGAGTTCGAACGGGTGGGATCGGGCTCGGTCTGTGGGGCTTTGTGGGGCTGGCCGTGTTGGTGTTCGTGTTCGGGCTGCCGCCCGGGGAGCCGCCGACGTCGTCGATGTTCATCATCTTGTCAGTGATCACGGCGGCGTCGACGATGCAGAGCGTGGGCGGTATCGACTATTTGGTCGAGGTCGCCAAGAAGCTGTTGAAGAGGAAGCCGCAATACGTCGCCCTCGTAGCTCCGATCGTCGCGTTCGTGTTCACGATGGGGGCCGGCACCGGGTTCATCTATTACCCGCTGATTCCTGTGATCTATGCCGTAGCGGTCGCCAACATGGTGCGGCCCGAACGCCCATTGGCAGTTGCGGGCACTGCGTCGCAGTTCGCGATCACGGCCAGCCCGGTCAGTTCGGCGATGGCGACGATGGTCGGCCTGCTCGATCCGGTGGGGTTCGGAATCACCGACATCTTGATTGTCGTCGTGCCGGCGAGCGTCGTCGGGCTGTTGGTTGCGAGCTTCATGCAGATGCGCGTCGGCAAGGAGCTCGGCGACGACCCCGAATACCGGCGGCGAGTCGCTACGGGGGAGATGGCGGCCTTGGATGTGAGCGTGCTCGAGGCGCGTCAACTGCCGCCCGAGGCCAGGCGCAGCACCTTCATCTTCCTCAGCGGGATCGCAATCATCGTGCTCTTGGGCATGATCGAGGAGCTGCGCCCGGCGTTTCCGGACGAAGCCGGCGAGCTCGTTCCGATCAGCACGTCGATCGTGATCCAGATCGTGATGGGTGTCACGGCGACGGCGATCGTGCTGTTCTGCAAGGTCAACATCAAGACCGTGGTGACCCAGAGCACGATGTCGTCGGGCCTGGTCGGCTTGATCGCGCTTTTCGGGATCGCCTGGCTGGCGGACACCTGGATCTCGGCCAACGAGACCTCGATCGTGAACGCGATGGGCGATCTCGTCGATCAATGGAAGTGGGCGATCGCGATCGCGATCTTCGTCGTCGCCGCACTCACCACCAGTCAGGCGGCCGCGCTGGCGGCCATCATCCCGATCGGTTTGGCGCTGGGTATGGCGCCCCAGTTCCTGGCGGCATTCTCGGTGGCGGCGATCGGGATTTACTTCTTCCCGGCCAACGGCTCACAGGTCACGAGCATCGCCACCGACGAGACGGGCACGACCCACATCACAAAGTACGCGATCTGGCACTCGTTCTCGTTGCCCATGTTCGTCATGTGGCTGGTGTCGTCGGTGGTCGCGATACTGGTGGCGGTGGCGGTGTATGGCACGTCGTAGCGCGCTCGTGGCAGTCGCCCTGGTGGCGTCGACGTTGGTTGTCGTGCCGCGCCTGGTCGAGGCTCAGGATGCCGATGGTTTC
>DASQTR010000671.1:0-15775 GCA_035641795.1 Ilumatobacter sp. | reverse complement strand
TCGGCCCGATCCTCGGCGGCGGTGAGGGCGGCGACAGCCATGCCCCATAACATACAACCGATCGGTTGTATGTCAACCTCGAGCGGCTCGGGCCGGGCTTCCCCTCGGGAACGGCGCGCCCGTATCGTGCCGGTGCACGGGATCGAGACGATCCGCGGCTTCCGTGAGTGACGAACCGTCGCGTGATCAAATACCGGAGGAACCATGGGTGCGCTGCTTGGAACGATCGTCGTCGACTGTCGAGATCCGATCGAGCTGGCCGACTTCTGGATGGACGTGCTGGATTGGCACGTGGTCGACACCGACGACGACGGGGCGGTCGAGATCGGGCCGAAGGACCAGAAGCACCTCTCGCTGTTGTTCCAGCCCGTGCCCGAACCCAAGGCGGTGAAGAACCGACTCCACCTCGACCTCCGGCCGATCGGCTGTGATCAGCGCCAAGAGCTCGAACGGCTGCTGGGCTGCGGCGCCCGTCGCACCGATGTCGGACAAGGCGACGAGACGTGGATCGTGCTCGCCGACCCGGAGGACAACGAGTTCTGTCTGCTCCGCGGCCGCGGTGACGAGACCGCCTGAGCGTCCGTCGACACGTTCACTGGCCGGGTAGCACGAGCCCGGCGTCGTAGGCGAGCACGATGGCGGCGGCGCGGTCGCGCGTGCCGAGCTTGGTGAAGATGCTGCCGATGTGGCCCTTGACGGTGCGCTCGCCGATGTAGAGCGTGTCGGCGATCTCCTGGTTCGACGCCCCCTTTGCGACGAGCGTGAGCACTTCGCGCTCGCGTTCGGTGAGCGGCGCCAGGGCTGATGCGTCGGCAGTGGGGCGCGTGGAGCGCAGCGCGGTGAGCAGCCTTGGCAGGACCCGGGGATCGATCCACGAGCCGCCACCCGCTACCGTGCGCAGCGCGCGGATGATGTCGTCGGCGGTGGTGTCCTTGAGCAGGAACCCGGCAGCGCCCGCTTCGACAGCTCCCCATAACACGTCATCGTCGTCGAACGTCGTGAGGATGACGACGGGTGGACCGTCGGCATCGCGAATGCGCCGCGTCGCCTGCAACCCGTCGAGCACCGGCATGCGAACGTCCATGAGTACGACGTCTGGGCGGTGCGCGGCCACGGCGATCACGCCGAGTTCGCCGTTGTCGGCCTCCGACGCGACAAAGATCCCAGGTTCGGTGGAAAGGATGAAAGCGATACCGGCGCGGACCAGTGGTTGGTCATCGACCAGGACGACGGTCAACCGCTCTGCGTCGCCCACGTCACCTCGTCGCGACCCGCCGGCGATGCCGTGCGCAGTGGAACCGCCGCCGTGACGCTCCATCCTCCACCGTCGATCGGTCCGGCTCGCAGGTCTCCGCCTACGGCCCTGACCCGTTCGGTCATTCCTCGAACGCCGAGACCGGTGCGCGATCCGGAGCCGGTGACCGGCGGCGAGGTGGCCTTGCCGTTGGTGATCTCGACGACGACCTGAGTCGGTTCGAGGACGGCGACGACCGTACTGGCCGCGGCCGGTGCGTGCTGCGCGACGTTCGCGAGCGACTCCTGTATGACGCGGTACAGCACCAACTGCACAGTGGGGTCGATCACAGTCTCCTGGAGACGGGGGTCGATCTCGGCGCTGACGGCGTGGCCCGCGCTGCGGTAGCCCTGGATCAGTGCAGGCAGTGCCGCCAGGGTCGGAGGCGGCAGCCCGGGGTCGGTGCCGGGCTCGCGAAGCAGTCCGATGACCTGACGGATCGAGTCGAGACTCTCGCGGCCGACCCGCTCGGCTTGAGCGAGCGCCGCCTCGGCCTCCTCGGGGTGCGTCGCCAGCGCTCGGCGGGCACCGGTGAGATTGAGCATCACGATCGTGAGCGAATGCGCAACGACGTCGTGAACCTCGCGGGCGATGCGCGTGCGTTCGGCGGCCGCCAACTGGGCAACCCGCTGCGCGTTCATCGCCTCCACTTCGGCCAGCAACAGCTCCTGGCGCCGGAGCATGACCCCGGCGAGCCAGCTGATGCCCAATCCGCCCAGAAAGTACAGACAGCCGTTCTCGTGGATGGAGCCCTGTTCGATGGCGAGCGCGACGATGGTGGCGCCGGATGCCACAACGGTTGCCCCGATTAGCAGGCGGCTCGCCGACATTCTGGCGATCCAGACGACGAGCAGCATGAGCGGGAACATGCCGCCCGGGTTCTCGTCGACCACCACGATGAACGCCGCGGGAATGTACGCCAGCAGCGCGAAGAGCCACGGCCGTAGTTCGACGCCTCCGACGACCAGTGCCCACGGCAACAAGCCGACGAGGGCGGCGACCACGGTCGTCGGCGTGAACGTTCCCTCTTGGCCGAAGATGGCGATCAGCGCCATCGCCACGGCAGCGATGCCGAGCATCACCGTCGTCGAGACGGCGCTCACCGAACGGTCGGCTGACATGGTCACATCGATCACACTACGCAGCGTCGTGACAGCCGTCACCGGACCGTGAGTCGGTCGAACCCGTACTGCGGTACGGGATCGGCGCGCTCGTCGCGTACTGCGGTTCGGTGCCGGGAACCGGCCGCCGTCCGATGCGGCGGATCTCGTTCGAGCGGACAATGAGATCGACCGCCAGCCGGCGGCATTGATCACCGGAGGACGTCTCATGCTCACCCGTCTCGGCCGTTTCACCGTCCGCCGCCGTCGGCTCGTGCTCTCGTTCACCGTGCTGTTCATGGTCGTGGCCGCCGTCGTCGGTACGGGTGCCTTCGGTGTTCTGCAGACCGGCGGATTCGAGGATCCGAACTCCGAGAGCGAGCGCGCTGCCGCCGTGCTGGGCGAGCGGTTCGGGGCCACGGATCCGAACGTCATCCTCGTCGTGACGGCGACCGGCGGTGACGTCGACGACGCCGCGGTGGAGCTCGCCGGTGTCGACCTTGCAGCGGCGGTGCGCTCGCTGGCGGGCGTCGACGACGTGTCGTCGTACTGGGAGGCCGACTCACCACCCTCTTTACGCAGCACCACCGCCGACAGCGCGCTCGTGCTGGCAATCGCGGACGGTGAGGATGGCGACGTCGAGGCGGCGCTCGACGACGTCCGCGAGGTCGTCGCCGAGATCAACGGGTCGAGTGGCGCGATCCGCGTCGACGTCGGAGGTCCCGAGGCTGTGGACGCCGACATCGGCACCGAGATCGAGGGCGATCTCGCCCGCGCCGAGATGATCGCCGTTCCGATCACACTCGTGCTGCTGATCCTCGTGTTCGGCGGTCTCCTCGCAGCCTCGCTCCCGTTGTTCGTGGGATTGATCGCCGTGCTCGGCACGTTCCTGTCGCTGTACGTGATCGGATCGGTGACGGACGTGTCGATCTACGCGATAAATCTCACGACGGCGCTCGGGCTCGGCTTGGCCATCGACTACGGCCTGTTCATGGTGTCCCGCTATCGCGAAGAGCTGCGCAATGGTCGCTCGGTAGAGGACGCGGTGGTGCGCACGGTGCAGGTCGCCGGGCGGACGATCGCCATCAGTGCGCTCATCGTCGCCGTGTCGTTGTCCGCCCTGCTCGTCTTCCCGCAGTACTTCCTGCGCTCGTTCGCCTACGCCGGCATCGCCGTGGTGCTGCTGGCGATGGTTGCCTCGATGGTGTCGCTGCCCGCACTGCTTGCCGTCGTGGGCACTCGCATCGACGCACTGCGGATCCTGCCGCGGCGCCCGCCTCGCCGCGAGGAGGACGGCTTCTGGTATCGCACTGCCCAACGCGTCATGCGCCGGCCCGTGCCGGTAACGATCGGTGTGGTCGCAGTGCTGCTGCTGCTCGGCGCGCCGTTCTTGCGGGCCGCGTTCGGCACGCCTGATGACCGGGTGCTCCCGGAGTCCGCCCCGTCCCGGCTCGCCAACGAGGTCCTGCGGCGCGACTTCGTGGGCAACTCGGCGCAGACGTTTCCCGTGGTGCTGCTTGCGGGGGGCAACAACGCCGCCACGGCCGCTGCTGCGCTCGCCGAAGACGTCTCGTCGCTCGACGGCGTGGCACGCGTCGAGGGCCCGACCGGCACGTACGTCACCGGTGAGATCGTGGCGCCCGCGACGGAGCAGTCGGCGCGCTTCAGCACCGTTGGGGCGGCATGGCTGTCCGTCGTCCCGTCGATGGAAATGGGTTCGGCAGCCGGCGAAGGGCTGGTCGAAGAGGTCCGGGACCTCGACGCGCCGGTCGACGTGCTCGTCGGTGGCGACGTGGCAAGCCTCGTCGACACGAAGGCGTCGATCGCCTCCCGATTGCCGCTGGCGATCGGCATCATCGTGATCGCCACCGCCGTCTTGTTGTTCCTGCTCTCCGGCAGCGTGCTCGTGCCGGTCAAGGCGCTCCTGCTCAACGTGCTCAGCCTCACCGCGACCTTCGGTGCGATGGTGTGGATCTTCCAGGACGGCAACCTCTCGGGGTTGCTCGGGTTCACCGCCACCGGCTCGATCGACACCTCGATGCCGATCCTGATGTTCTGCATCGCCTTCGGCTTGTCGATGGACTACGAAGTCTTCATGCTCTCCAGGATCAAGGAGGAGCACGACCGCACGGGCGACAACGACACCGCTGTTGCGCTCGGCCTCGAGCGCACTGGGCGCATCGTCACCGCAGCCGCTCTGCTGCTGTCCGTCACCTTCTTCGCCTTCGGCACGTCGGGGGTCAGCTTCATCAAGATGTTCGGGATCGGTCTGGGGCTCGCCGTCCTGATGGACGCCTTCGTGATCCGCGGCACACTCGTACCGGCGTTCATGAAGCTCGCTGGGCAAGCGAACTGGTGGGCGCCGGGGCCGCTGCGCCGCCTTCACGGACGCATCGGCATCCGCGAGCACACCGCGGAGCCGCAGCCCGAGCCCGCTCGCGAGCTCGTCGAAGTGTGAGCCGCGATCACGCTCGGTTTCCCGTCGAGCAGCGGATCGACACCCGCCGATGCGTCGCCGCCGGTAAGACTCTCACTGCCCGTCCGTGGCTCCAGTAGGAGCCCTGGGTTCCGAGCGGGGCTCGACGATCGACGCGTCGTCCGGAAACTCGGCGAGATGCAGACGGGCCAGATCGGCGGCCTTGGCGATGGCGTCACTCTCGATCAGCGTGACGATTTCTGACAGTTGTCGCATGCGGCGGGCCTCACGGCGTTCGGCAGCAGTGTCGGGCGAGGCGTTCATGGTCCGATCATCGCCAACCTCGATGTCGATTGCCTTGCGGACCACTTGCCGCCCGACATGGCGCCCCGTCCCGTACGAAACGTCGGACGCAGTTCGTCCGGGACGCTGTCGGCCGCGCTGGCGCCACTATCAGCGAGCCGACAGCAATGCGAAACCCGGGATCGTCACGGTGAACCCTGTCCTAACAACATTCACCCAAGGAGCAGCACATGGACATTCAAGGATTCGCCACTGCAGTGTCGGTCACCGGCACGCCATTCAGGTACGAGCGCCAAAGGGCGCCGCGCCCGCGGTCGGTCAGCCAGCCGCGCCAACGAACGATCTTCCGACGGTGGGGTCAGCCGTGAGCTACGAGAGCATGATGCCGCTGATGTTCGCGGTCACGCTGCAGGTCCGGGCGACACCCGCACCACGGCATCCGCGTTCGGCGCGCGCTGCGCGGCGTACACATCGCTCGATGGGACGCGCCACGCGCCCCTGATCCGGCCCAGAGCGGCGGCGAGTAGCGTTCGACCGGTGGACATTCGCGTGCTCGGCCCGCTTGAGGTGCGCGACCACGAGGACGTACTCGTCACCGTTCCCGGCGGACAGCAACGGGCGCTCGTCGCGCTGTTGGCGATGAACCCAGGCGTGGCCATCTCCGCCGAGCGGCTCGTCGACGAGCTATGGGGCGACGCCACCCCACAGCAGCCGGCCAATGCCTTGCACGTCGTCGTCTCCAAGCTTCGCCGTGCGATCGGCGCGGAAACCGTCGAACGTCGGTCAGCGGGGTACTGCCTCACTGTCGCGCCGGAGGAGATCGACGCCTGCCGCTTCGAGCGGTTGGTCGGCCAAGCGGGCGACCGCGCCGCCGCCGGCGACCCGCCTGGCGCGGTGGCGCTCCTCGATGAGGCACTCGCGCTGTGGCGCGGCGCCGCGCTCGAGGAGTTCCCTGAGCTGCGCACTGCAGTGGAGACGGCGAGTCGGCTCGAGGAGGTTAAGGCGACCGCGGTCGAACAGCGTATCGCCGCGATGCTGGCCGCCGGCCGCACGGACGACGTCGTGCACGACGCCTTACGAGCGGTGGCACAGTGGCCCTACCGCGAGCGGCTGAGGGCCCACCTCATGCTCGCCCTCTATCGATCTGGCCGGCAGGCCGACGCACTCCGGGCCTTCAGCGATGCGCGCGACGTGCTGGCTGAGGAGTTGGGGCTCGACCCGAGCCCCGAACTGAGCACCCTCGAAGCTGCGATCCTCGCCCACGACCCCTCACTCGACGGCCCGGCAGCGAGTACGCCGACCGGCACCGCATCGCATCTCGGGCAACAAGCGACGCGCGAACGCGGCAATCTGCGGGCGAGCTTGACGAGCTTCGTGGGACGAGACGCCGACCTGCAAGCGCTCGACGAGCTGGTGCGTCAGCACAGGCTCGTCAGCCTGGTCGGTCCGGGCGGGTTCGGCAAGACGCGGCTGGCGCTGGAGTTCGGGCGGTCCCGGACCGAAGCGTTCGACGGCGGCGTCTGGTTGATCGCGCTCGACTCGATCAGCTCCGGCGCATCGATCGATGGTGCGGTGGCGTCTGCGTTCGGCTTCGGTGACTCTGACCTGGCGGATGGGTCGGTCACCGGTGCGGCCAGTCTGCTCGATCGCTTGGTCGGCAGGTTGTCGAATCGCCGTGCGCTGATCGTGATCGACAATTGTGAACATGTCATCGATGACGCCGCCGCCTTGGCAGTCGAGCTCGTCGAGCGGCTTCCCGAGCTCGTCGTACTTGCCACGAGCCGCGAGAGCCTGCGGGTCGCCGGCGAGGCGGTTTGGATCCTGCCACCGCTCGATCGGGCTTCGGGCGCAGCATTGTTTGCCGATCGAGCACGCGCCGCCTCGCCGCGATTCGACGCGGCAGCGACCATCGAGGTCGTCGAACGCCTGTGCGCCGAGCTCGATGGCATGCCGCTGGCGATCGAACTGATCGCTGCCCGCGCCAATGCGTTCACGGTCGAACAGATGCAGGAGCGGCTCGCTGACAGGTTGGAATCCATCAGTGCCGGCACACGCCGCTCGGCGCCGCGGCATCAGACCCTGAGCGCCGTCACTCACTGGAGCCACGACCTGCTGTTCGAGGCTGAGCGCGCCACGTTCCGGCGGCTGTCGATCTTCGCGGGCGGGTGCACGCTCGAGGCCGCCGAAGCGGTGTGTGGGGTGGAGCCGATCGATCCCTTCGACGTCGCCGAGACGTTGGCGCGCCTCATCGACAAGTCACTCGTGATCGCGGAGGACGGCCGATACCGCATGCTGCTCACGCTGGCCGAGTACGGCCGCGCTCGCCTCGCCGAGGCAGGCGAGCTCGAGTCAACGTCGCGCCGCGCAGCGCACTGGTTCGCAGAGCGCGCCCTGCGATCGTTCTCCGACTGGCGCACCCCCGGTGGACGCGACCAGGCATGGTGGATGCGTCGCATCAACGCCGACCTCGACAACGTTCGACGTGCCCTCGAGTGGTCCATCGCGCACGTGGACAGCGAAGCCGCAGGCCGGCTCGCTGGCGGGCTCGGCTGGTACTGGTGGCACACGGGACGTGCCGCTGAGGGCGTCGCCTGGCTCGACCGGGTGTTCGATGTCAGCAACCTCGCGCAGGAGGGCACCCGCGGCTTGGCGCTCACCTGGCTGGCGCGATTGTGCCTTGATACGGGCGACTACGACCGGGCAAAGATCACCGCTGGTGCGGCGCTGGAGGCGTTGAGCGCGGACGACGACCCCGCCCTCGAATCGCTCGCGGAGTTCGTGCTCTCCCGAGTCGCTGTCGCGCACGGTCAGCTCGACGTCGCCCGTAGCCACGCTCGACGATCGACCGCAGCACAAGCACGCGTCGCGCGCCCGTGGAACCAGGGAATCACCGCAGTCCTTAAAGCATCCGAGGCAGCCCTCTGCGGCGACCACACCGCGGCGGAGCGCGAGTTGGCGACCGCCACCAGTTTGCTCCGCAACGTCGGAGATGTTGCCGCTCTGGTGCTCGCTTCCCACCAGCTGCTACGGCTGCAACTCGCTCGCCACGCCTACGACGACTCCGACCGCACCGCGCGTGACGCGATCGCGCTTGCCGAGCAATACGGGCTGCAGGGCTGGGTCGCCGTGCTCTCCAACGAGCTCGGCGCAATCAACCGCCAACGGGGAGACGCAAGTGCCAGCCGGGAGCACCATGCGAAGGCCTTGCACCTCGCACGAGAGCTGGGATTGGCCACCGTTCAAGCTGCCGCGCTCGAGGGTTTGATGGCGTCACGCCACGACCGTGACTCGGATCTCGGGTCCAACCTCCCGTAAGGCGGGCGCGTCGTTCGTCAACCTCTGGCCTGACGCCGAACGGTCGGGTGGGCGCGACGAAGGGGCCCAGCCGAAGCCGGGTCCCTTCGTGGATTGTGTCGCTCGTGTCACACCAGCTCGAGGTCGCGCTCGGCTTCGTCGTCATCGACGGTGTCGCCGAACTCGGCCTCGAATTCGGCCGCTATCGCCTGATCGGTGATCGCGGTCGTTGCCGTCTCGGTCGTCAGGTGGCTGAAGTCGCCGCCCTCGAGATCCATGTGAGGAAGGATCCGGTCGAGCCAGCGCGGCAACCACCAGTTTCCTGAGCCGAGCAGGCTCATCGTCGACGGCACCAACACCATGCGAACCACGGTTGCGTCGATCGCCACCGCGGTGGCCAGGCCGAGCCCGAACATCTTGACCGTTACGTTGTCGGTCATCACGAAGGCGAGGAACACGCTGATCATGATCAATGCCGCCGAGGTGATCACCCGCGCCGTCGACGCCAATCCGTCGACGACGCTTTGGTGACTGTCCCGCGTCCGCTGGTACTCCTCACGCACGCGAGACAGCAGGAACACCTCGTAGTCCATCGAGAGTCCGAACAACACGGCGAACATGATCATCGGCACGAAGGGGTTGATTGGCACGGTCGAGTCGAGCCCGATCAGGCCCTTGCCCCAACCCCATTGGAACACCGCCACGATCACGCCGTAAGCGGCGCCGATCGAAAGCATGTTCATGATCGCCGCCTTGAGCGGGACCATCACCGAGCGGAAGACGAGCATCAGTAGCAGGAACGAGAGCGCCACGACCGCCAGGATGAACGGGATCAGGCGCTCCGAGATCCTGTCCGAGAGATCGGACATCAACGCCGTGCGACCCCCGACGAACACCTCGGCCTCGGTTCCGTCGACAGCCGTCGGAATGACGTCGTCGCGGAGACGTGTCAACGTTTCGGATGTCTCGTCGTCCTGGGGTCCGGTCGTGGGTTGAACGGCGATGAGGGCGGATCTCCCTGAATCACTGATCAGAGCCGGCTGTACGGCGGCGACGCCGGCGTCACCGGCGATGGCGGCGCGGATGCCGTCCACTGGCGTTTGGTCGTGCTGTTGGCCGAGGTCGACGATGACCAGGTAGGCGCCGTTGAAGCCCCTCCCGAATCCATCGCTCAGCAGGTCGAACGCTTTGTGCTCGGTCGAGTCCTTGGCAGTATTCGAATCATCCGAGAAGCCCATCTGCAGATCGAGCACGGGTATGGACACGACAACCAGAGCGATGAAGCTCAAGATTGCGTAGCGCCACGGGCGCTTGCCGACGTGGTGCGCCCAACGACCGGCAAACGTTTGATGTCCCTCGCCACCGCGATCTTTGCGGTGCGGGATCGACCAGCGGTCGATGTGACGCCCGGCAAAGCCGAGACATGCCGGCAGCAGCGTCACCGCGATCAGCATTGCGAAGATCACGACGATTGCCGCTGCGAATCCCATCGCCGTCATCGCCGGCATCCCGGCCATCACCAGACCGGTGATGGCGATCACGACCGTCATTCCGGCGAACAGCACGGATTGGCCGGCGGTGGCGTTGGCGGCGCCGGCGGCGTCCTCGACACTCATGCCGTCGGTGAGATTCTGGCGATGCCGGGTGACGATGAACAGGGCGTAGTCAATGCCGACGCCCAGGCCGATCATCGAGGCGAGCATCGTCGAGGTGACGGGCGTGTTGACGAAGTACGCCATGACGCCCAGACCGCTAAGGCCCAGGCCCAACGCGAACAGGGCGGTCACGATCGGCACCGCCATCGCGATCAGCGAACCGAATGCCACCAGCAACACGATCACGGCGACGATCAGACCGACCGCTTCATTGCCTTCCATCTCGATAGCGACGAGGCCGCCACCGAGCTCGGTTTGGATGCCCGCATCGCGAGCGATCTCAGCCGCCTCGTCGGCGTGGTCGGTGTGCGTGGGCTCGAGCGCGTCGAGCGAGAAGTACACCGTCGAGAACGCCGTCTTCCCGTCCGCGCTGATCGTCGGACCGCGGGCGTCGAACGGATTCGAGACGGCGGTGACGTCCTCGACCTCGGCCAATTCGGCCAGCGACGACTCGATCGCCGCCGTGTTGGTCGGTTCGGTGACTGTGCCATCGTCGACGTGGAACACCATCTGGCCCGAGATCCCGGCGTACTCGGGGAAGTCGTCGTTGAGGATGTCGCCGGCCGACTGAGCCTCGACACCGGGCACGGTCAGGTTGTCCTTGGTGGTCCCACCGAGCTGAATGTTGAGGCCGATCACGACGGCACCTATCAGGAGCCAGATCGCCAGCACCCGCAACGGGTGTCGAGCGCAGCGCTGGCCGAGACGGAACAGGAACGATGACATGGTTGCCTCCAAGGCGGATCTGGTCCCCGCCCCATGCGGGAATGACACGATCCTCGGTGGCTCCGCCTACGGAACGCTTTCGACGAACTTTCCGCGCCGACGAGATCTCGACAGCGCGTCGCAACCGCCGCCACGCATGATCCGGACGTTCGATCCGGTGCCTCGTTCCAGGAGAGCAAGCATGGAAAAGCGCACGACGTTACACGCTCCCGCTATGACACCATCGAACCCCGGACGCGTCACGACGCCAGTCAGGAGCCACCTGTGATGCACGACTTCACCCCGTACCGAGCGCTGAGCTTCGACTGCTACGGCACGCTGATCGACTGGGAGACGGGCATCGGCCAGGCGATGCAACCGTGGGCTGCGGGACGAGGCGTGGGGACGCGACCCCAGGAACTGCTCGACCGGTTCGGCGCGCACGAGCACCGCATCGAGTCGGAGACGCCCACGCTCGCCTACCCGCTTGTGTTGGCCGAGGCGCTGCGGCGGATCGGCGCCGACCTCGGCGTCGAGGTCTCGGATGCGGAGGCCACCGAGTTCGGAGACAGCGTCGGCAGTTGGCCCGCATTCGCCGACTCCGCCGCCGCGCTACGCCGCCTGCAGCAGCGCTACCGACTGATCATCCTGTCGAACATCGATCGGGCATCGTTCGCGCTGAGCAACCGTCGTCTCGGGGTGGCCTTCGATCTGGTCCTCACCGCCGAGGACATCGGGTCGTACAAGCCCGACCAGGCCAACTTCGAGCGACTGCTCGCCGAGATCGGACGGCTGGGCGTCGCTCGCGGCGAGCTGCTCCACGTCGCCCAGTCGCTGTTCCACGATCATGGCCCGGCGCAGCGGATCGGCCTCCCGTCGGTGTGGATCGATCGCTACGGCACACGGGCCGGCACCGGTGCCTCACCGCAGACCGACGTCAACGTCGAGTGGCGCTTCGCCACCTTGGCCGAGTTCGCAGACATGGCCTTGGCGGGCTGAGGCCGCCGCCGGTCGCTTTCACGGACCCGATGACCCGCTCACCGTGGGCGGAGCACCGCCGTCGTTGCTGATAGGAGACGTCTCATACGAAGCCGTCGCTGGCGCGAAGCGCGGCGAGGAAGTCGGTCGGCACGAAGCCCGGCACGTGCACCATGGCAACCGATTCCAGCCACGACATGCGCACCGAGTCGGGATGAGCGCGCACCTCCTCAGCCAGCACCGCCTCGAACTCGGTCGGAAAGTCGTGCCGCGGCCAGCCGTCTAGCACTGCGCGGACGAGCGTGGGGTCAAGCGCCTCCACGCCAGCGCTGCGCACGTCCATCGCGATGCCACGGTTCGCGTAGCGGGTCTCGGGGCTCTTGTGTCGGGCGAGCTCGGTAGAGGCATGCATCGCGATGCAGTCCCAGACGTTCCCGATCCGGTCCGGCTCCATCCCGTGCTCGCGCAACAGTTCGCGCACGAGATTGGCGCCGCGGACCTCGAACCGTTCGCTGCCGTCGACGGCTGAGGAGAGGCCGACGTCGTGCAGCATCGTGCCGAGGTAGAGCACCTCCTCATCGAGCTCGACGCCGTCCGCCGCGGCCAACGCAGCCGCGAACTGATAGCTGCGCTCGCTGTGAGCGGCGACGACCGGCGCGCATCGGTCGAGCAGCCGCGGTACCTCGCCGGCGAGCACGGTCGCCGGTGGGTCGACGAGATCACCGCTCACGCCGTCACCGGTCTCGCGGCGATCGCCTCGATCTCGATCAGCCAGCGCTCGTCCCAGTGATCGGTGACGAGGACGGTGAGCACCGGCCGGAGGTCACCCAGCACCGCCTGGCGCACCTCGCGATTGGCGACGCGGTATCTCCGGTCGCGGATGTACATCGACACCTTCACCAGCTGGTCAAGCGTGAAACCGCCAGCCGCAAGGCACCGTTCGACGTTGCGCCACGCCAGGCGCGCCTGATCCGCGAACTCGTCGGGGACCGAGCCGTCGAGGTCTTGGGGGACCTGCCCGGCGACGAACAACAGCTCGGTCCCGGCAGGCACGACCGCGGCATGGCTGTACCCGCCGACCGGTGCGGGAACGCCGTCGGGCTCGAGGGTGCGATGGACCTGTGTCATGTGGCCACCGTAGATCGACGGGTGCATCGCTGAAGGTGGTTAGCTGCTCCCGTGCAGCGACGGATCCTCGTGACCGGATCGACGACGGGCCTGGGACGAGCGGCAAGCCAGACGCTCATCGACGACGGTCATGAAGTCGTGGTCCACGCGCGATCGACCGAGCGCGCCGGTGCCCTGGGCGACCTCGGCGCGCGTGCATCGGCGGTCGTCATCGGTGACCTTGCCAACGCCGCCGACGTGCGACTCATCGCCGAGCAAGCGAACGCATGCGGCCCGTTCGACGCCGTCATCCACAACGCAGCGATCTACATAGACCACACTCGCCACGCGACCGCGGAAGGCCACGCCCGAGTGCTGGCCGTCAACGTGCTCGCGCCTTACATGCTGACGGCGTTGATCGAACGTCCTGCGCGGCTGATCTACCTGAGCAGCGGCATGCACCATGATGGCGATCCGTCCTTGGACGACATCGACTGGATGAGGCGCCGGTGGCACGGCGTGCAGGCCTACTGCGACAGCAAGCTCTTCGTCACCACGTTGGCTGCCGCCGTCAGCCGACGATGGCGCGACGTGAACAGCAACGCTGTCGACCCGGGATGGGTCCCCACGAGAATGGGCGGCGCCGGCGCGCCCGACGACCTCGTCCAAGGCCACGTCACGCAGGTATGGCTCGCCGTCAGCGACGACCCCGAAGCGAACGTCACCGGGCGGTACTGGTACCACCGGCAGACCCGGAGCCCGGCGCGCCAGGTGAACGACCAAGCGTTCCAGGAACCCCTGCTCCACGAGCTCAGCCGGATCACCGGGCTCGCCCTACCGTAAGCGCCGGGTCGCTCGGATCGTCCAGGTCGCCGACTGGTAGAGAACGCCGTCGGGTGTCGCGTGCGCGGCGATGGTCGCTTGCAGCTTGCCGAGCGCGCGCTCCCGGCCGTTGCCGTCAAGCCCTTCGAGCATCCATCCCATGAGGCCGGCCAACACGTCGTACGCGTCATCAGCATCGTGGCCGAACCACATCGGCGCCGTCGTTCCGTCGACGGTGATGTCGCCGTAGCCGGCGGCGGTCAGTACTGAGCGGATGACGTCGGGGTCGGAAAGCGTGAAGGGGCCGGGCGCGTCAGGCGGGGGCGTCGGACGGTCGCGGCCGGCGGCGAGGGCGGTGGAGAGCTCGCGGATCCACTCGTTGCCGGCGAGCGGCTGCCAGGTGAGGAGGACGAGCCGCCCGCCTGGTCGGAGCGCCTTGCCGATGTTGGCCAAGGCCGCGACCCGATCGCCGAAGAACATGGCGCTGGTCTGGCCGATCGCGACGTCGAAGGCTCCGGGCTCGAAGGGGTGGATCTGGGCGTCGGCTTGTTCGAAGCGCACGTTGGTGAGGCCGTCGGCAGCGGCTCGCTGACGTGCGACCTCGAGCATCGCCGAGGAGAGGTCGACACCGAGCGCGGAACCGGCGGATGCGGCTCGCGCGGCGTCCCGGGTGGCGCTCCCAGTCCCGCAGCCGACGTCCAGCACACGGTCGCCGGTGACGATCCCGGCGGCTGCGAAGAACGGCTGTTGATAGCCGGCGAGCGAGCGCTCGAAGTGGTCCGCATGTGCAGCCCAGTAGGCGCCCTCGTCACCGTCCCACGCGCGCAGCTGTTCGGTGTTGGTCGGATGCACGGGAACTGCATCGGTCGTCGTCATCACGAACCCTCCCGAGGTACTTTCTCTCTTTGGGAGAAGCAGTATCCTCCCAAAGGGAGAGCCATGTCAACTACTCCGGCCTTGACCACTACGTCGTACGCCATCCTCGGCCTGCTCGCGGTGAAGCCGTGGACCACCCACGAGCTCGTCCAGCAGGTCGACCGCAGCCTGCGGCGCATCTGGCCTCGCGCGGCCAGCAAGCTCTACGAGGAACCGAAAAAGCTCGTCGCCCACGGGTTCGCCCGCGCCACCGACGACTCCGTCGGCCGTCGGCGCCGCACGCGGTACACGATCACGGCCAAGGGCCGGCGGGCGCTGTCAGTCTGGCTGTCGCAACCCGGTGACGGACCTGTGCTCGAGTGCGAGCAGCTGGTCAAGATCCACTTCGCCGACAGCGGCACGAAGGCCGACATCGTGGTCAACATCGAGAGCACGCGCGCCTGGGTGCTCGAACAGAACGAAGAGAACCTGGCTACGGCACGCGCCTACCTCGAGGGTCGCGGCGCGTTTCCCGAGCGCGCGGCGCTGAACCAACTGACGGGACGCTTCCTGACGGAGTTCTACGTGATGGTCGCCGGCTGGGTGCATTGGGCGAGCCAGGTTGTCGAGACCTGGCCAGAGGATGTCGCGCGCGCGCCGTTCGACGTGGCTGCCGCGCGGGAAGGAGTCCGGTTGGCGGAGAGCGTCCCGGCAACGCTCGCGCCACCGCGACGATGACGCCGGTTGATCTGCACCAACCTCCCGTATAAGGACAACGTGTCATGCTCAACTGCCCGACGGTCACGGCTCGCCCCATGTGTGATCATGGCGGCCCGAGGGGACGTTCGAGGGGAAGAGGATGGCGACGACGTATGTCTTGGTGCACGGTGGCTGGGGCGGTGCGCACGGTTTTCGGTGGGTTCGGCGAGAGCTCCAGGCGGCCGGGCACAAGGTCTTCACGCCGAGCCTGACCGGGATTGGCGAGCGAGTGCACCTGGCGAGCCCGCAGGTGACGCTGTCGACGCACATCCGGGACGTGGTGAATCACGTCTTGTACGAAGATCTCGAGTCCGTCGTGCTGGTTGGTTTCTCGTACGGTGGGTTCGTCGTGACCGGCGCTCTCGAGCACATCGCCGATCGTGTCCGGCACCTGGTTTATCTGGACGCATTTGTCCCCGACGACGGCGACACGGTGTTGGGTTTGACGATGGGAATCGAGCGGATGCCAGTGGAGCTCGGCCATGAC
>DASQTR010000670.1:0-7189 GCA_035641795.1 Ilumatobacter sp. | reverse complement strand
CCCGGGCGGTGCACCGAATGACCGAGCTGTGCGATTCGGTCGGCGGCGTCGTGAATCGGCGGCTGGCACCAGGCGGCGAGGACCTGCCGTACGAGCTGGCGTCCACGTGGTACTCGCTGATGTCGGCGATCGACTCAGATCCCGAACGGGCGCTCGCCCGGCACGTCCTGAGCCAGGCGTTCGTGCTCGCCATGCGGGGGATCCCGTTGCTCTACACCCACGTGTTGCTGGCGTCGGACAACGACGTGGAGGGCTACCGCCGGACCGGCGTGGCGCGCGACCTCAACCGTGCCGACGTTGATCTGGACGCGCTCGAATCACTGCTTGCGGACCCCGGATCGCGAGCCTCGCGAGCGACGAACGCGATCCGACGCATGCTGCGCCTTCGAGCCAGTTCCGACGCCTTTCACCCCGATGCGCCACAACACGTCACGTGCGAGGGTTCCGTCGTGATCGTCGCGCGGGCCGGCCCATCGGGTGCGCGGGCTCGGGTACTTCTCAACATCTCGACGGAGGACAGCTCCGTCGATCTCGATGAGAAGTCATTGACGGTGCCCGGTTTGGAATCGCTCTGGATGGTGTGAGCGATCACACGAGCGAGGTGGTCCGCGTGATCGACACGCGCTGACCGTTGCGCCACACGACCCGGTCGCTGGGCCCGAACGCGATCGCTTCACGGACGGTGGCGGCCCGCACCGCGATCAGATCGGCGGAGGCGCCCGGTCGAATGTCGGCGCGGCGGCCCATCACCGTCGCCGCATCGGTGCTCACCGAACGCCACGCCTGCACCGGCAGGTCGTGGGCAGCCATCACCATCAGGCCGGCGGTCTCGAACGGGCACGCACGGCCGACGGGGTTGAACGGGTCTTGCAGGTTGTCGCCGCCGGCGGCGACGTTGACGCCGGCGGCGCGCAGCGTCGAGATCGCGGTCAGCCCCCGCGGCACCGGCCACTGGCCGCGACCCTGGAGGAACAGGTTGGTGTGGGGGAGGACGACGACGCTGATCCCGGCCGCGGCCACCCGCTCGGCAGTCGAGCGCTGCAGGTCGAGCGGCTGCTGACCGAGGCTGACGCAGTGGCTCGCCGTGGCGCCCAGGTCGAAGCCCGCGAGCACGCGGCGGGCGAGCACGTCGAGTCCGTTGGCGTTGGGGTCGAGTGTCTCGTCGGTGTGCAGATCAACGCCGCGGCCGTGGTCGGTCGCGATCTGGAGGAACACGTCAGTCGCGCCCTCGATGTCGCCGTCGCCGGTGTAGGCCTCCAGATGGGGACAACCGCCGACGAGGTCGGCGCCGGCGTCGAGCGCCTCCGCGAGCAGGCTGCGCTGACTCGCCCCACGCGGGCCGGTCACCGGCCACGAGGGCAGCGCAACGATCTCGACATCGATCACGTCGGCGACGCGGCGCCTCACCTCGGCCAGCGCCACGATGCTCTCGAGCCGGTTCTCCAGCGTTGTGTCGGCGTGGGAGCGGACGGCGCTGAAGCCGTTGGCCGCCATCAGCCGCGCCGCCCGTTCGGCACGCTCGATCGTGTCGTCGACGTTCGTGAGATGACGCGAGGCCTTCATCGCCTCGATCGCGCCGTAGAGATCGCCCGTCTCGTTGACCACCAGCTCCGCCAGGAACGCCTTGTCGAGGTGGGCGTGCGGTTCGACCGCTGCGGGCAGCAGCACATACCCGGTCAGGTCGACCACCTCTGCGCCGTCCGGGACATCGACGTGGTGGTCGAGGGCGGTGATGTTGCCGTCGGTGATCAGCACGTCGGCGACCGCGCCGTCGAGCAGCTTCGCCCCTGTGAGCACGGCGGCCTGCATGTGTGCGACCATAACGACTCGTGAGTGAGAATGGCCGTGCGGGCGGGGAGGACTTGGTGCGATGAAGCTCGGAGCGTTCTTCTTCGGAGGTGTCGAGATGGACGACGCCGGTGCCGGACCGCCCAACCCCATGGACCGGCGCTACTCGAACGAGGCCTGCTGGACGTCGACGCTGGAGTACATCGACTCGGCGATCGAGGCCGACAGGCTCGGGTACGACTCGTTCTGGACCACCGAGCACCACTTCCAGCACGAGGGCTACGAGGTGATCCCCAACGGGATCATGATCTCGACATGGATCGCCGCCCGCACCGAGCGGATCCGCGTTGGGACGATGTTCAACGTCGTGCCGCAGTGGAACCCGCTCCGGTTGGCGGAGGACTTCGCGACGCTGCACAACCTGTCGGGTGGCCGCGGAATCCTCGGCGTCGGTCGCGGCACGGTGCCGCGTGAGGTGCTGCACCTCAACGACAAGGGCGTGTCGATCGGGTCGTACGACAACCCCGAGAAGCAGGCCGACGACGAGCTCAATCGCGAGGTGTTCGAGGAGTCGATGGAGATCATTCGCGGCGCCCTCGACAACGAGTCGTTCGCGTTCCACGGAAAGCACTTCGACATCCCGGTGCCGGGCATCCCGGACCGCGGCTCGACGGTGCAGTCGCTGACGCTGATCCCGCGGCCGACCTACCCCTACGAGATCTGGCAGGCCGTCACCAGCCCGCCAACGCTCGACTACGTGCCGGTGGTCGGGCACGGCGCCGTCTTCTGGAACCAGCACTACTCGTTCATCAAGCGCTTCTGGGACAAGTACGGCGAGACCTACGAACGCACGCACGGCATCGCGCTGGCGCCGCACGAAAAGCGCATGCTCGTCGTGGCCACCCGCGTGGAGGACACGTACGAGAAGGCCCGCCAAACGGCGCTCCCGGGGCACGACGAGTTCTGGAAGTTCCTGGGCCCCTACGGGTGGAGCCGCGGGTACATGGGCGAGGACGGCAAGCCCGCCAAGCCAGGGCTGATCCCGACGCTCGACGAGTCGATCGAGAACAAGACGATTCTGCTCGGTAACGCCGAGCAGGTGGCCGAGGGCATCCGGTTCTACCGCGACCTGCTCGGTGTCGAGCACCTCACGATCTTCCCGCACTTCCTGGGCGACAGCTACAAGAAGGCCGGCGAGCAGATGGCAAGGTTCATCGAAGAAGTCGTGCCCTTGGTTCGGTAGGCACGTGCCCGCCTCGTTGGCGTTCGAGCGTTACGTCGATCTGATCGCTGCGTCAGCGACGCGCATGCTGAAGAGCGTCGCCGACGCCGGGTTCGATGCGGAGGTGGTCACCTGCCCGGCGTGGGACGGCAGGGCGCTGATCGCTCATCAGGCGATGGTGCATCGCTGGGCGACCGCCCATCTCCGTGGCGACGACCCAGCGGCCGTGCCGAACCAGACCACGATTCGTCAATCGATCGACGATCTCGGCGGCTACTTCGGCGACGGGCTCGAAGGTCTCGTCACCGCGCTACGCGATGCGCCAGACGACGTGACGGCAATGGTCTTCCTCAACGACGCGCCGCCGCCGAAGCTCTTCTGGGCGCGCCGGCAGGCGCACGAGAACACGATCCACATGGTCGACGCGCTGAGCGCACGATTGAGGCGCGTTCCCAGCACCGCGGAGGCAGGCGTCGAGGGTGAGGTCGCGGTCGATGGCATCGACGAGTTGCTGTGCGGGTTCTACACACGCGGTCGCTCGAAGTTGTTCGACGGCACGGAGTACGACGTCACGGTCGCGCCGACCGACGCCGACCGGCGTTGGACCCTGCACATCGCCGAACGGATGACGGCCACGAACGACCCCACCGGCGAGGCGACGGTGCGCATCGCCGGACCGGCCGACGCGATCTACCTCGCGCTGTGGAACCGCGGCGACGAGGTGGAAGTGACCGGCGACGACAGGCTGCTCGATCGGTGGCGCGCGGCGCAACGCGTGCGCTGGGGGTGACGGCCGCGATCAGATCGCGGCGCACCTACCGACAACCGTCCGCGGATCGGCCATGCCGGCCAGCATCCCGTCGGCCTCGACGACGATCGCGTGGGCGTGGCCGAAGCCGCTGTCGAAGGCGGGGACGAGCTCGACGGTGTGCCCACGGCGCGCCAGGTCGACGAGCCACTGCTCGGGGGCGTGGCCTTCGACCTCTACCGTCGGCACGACGCCCGACGTCCAGGTGTCGAAGCCCGTGGACGGCCCGCTGAGCGCCCACCGCCCGGCGCTGATCGCGCGGTTCGGGCTCTGCCCGTGGTGGAAGAGCCGCGCCGCGATCTGGAGCAGGATCTGCGGCTGGGCGTCGCCGCCCATGGTCCCGAACACCGACACGAGATCGCCGTCGCGGGATGCGAGCGCCGGCGACAGCGTGTGCGGCGGGCGGCGACCGGGACCGAACTCGGCGGGATGACCTCGCGCGAGCGAGAAGCCGAGCCCGCGGTTGTGGAGGTTGATGCCGCTGTTGGGCTCCGCGATCCAGGAACCGAGACCTGAGGCGTTCGACTGGATCAGCGACACGCCCATGCCCTCGCCGTCGACCGCGCACAGATAGGTCGTGTCGCCGCGCTCGCCGGGACCGTGGCGCTCGGACGACTTGTGCCGGTCGACGAGATCCGCCCGCCCGTCGATCACATCGAGCAACACCCGGCCGTCGGCACGATCGTGGAGGACGGCGGGCCGGTCGTAGCCGGCCGCCGTCGCGCACTCGATCAGCACGTGCGCCCACTCGGGGTCGTCCGGGTCGTCCGGGAGCCCGACCGCCTCGGCGAGGCGGAGCGCGCCAAGCGTCAGGTAGCCCTGCGAGTTCGGTGGGATGGTGTGGAGCTCCACCCCGAACGCCGTCGTCGTGAGCGGCTCGACCCAGTCGGCCTGCGATCGCGCCAGATCGTCGCGTGTGTAGAGCCCGTCTCCCATTGCGAGCAGGCCTTCGCCGAACTCGCCTTCGTAGAACGCGGCACGCCCGCCTTCGGCGATCGAGCGCAGCGCGGCAGCGACGCCCGGCCGCGCGAGTCGCGCGCCGGCGGTCGAGCCTGCGGCCAGGCTCGCCAGCTGCTCTGCGCCAAGCTCGTCGAGCCGGCGCAGGCTCCAGCCGAGCAGCGGGCTGGCCGGGAAACCGCACTCTGCCAGACGTGTCGCCGGCCTCAGCAGGTCGGGGAGCGGCATCGTGCCGAACCGGTCGTGCAGCGCGATCCAGCCATCGACGCATCCGGGCACCGTCACCGTACGGATGTCGTGGTGGAGCGGCATCTCGGTGTGCCCTTCACTGCGGAGCGCGTCAGGGTCGGCGCCCGAACCGGCGCGCCCGCTGGCGTTCAGCGCCAAGGTCGTTCCGTCGCGGTGGATCAGCGCCAACAGATCGCCGCCCATCCCGCACTGGTGAGGCGCGACGACCGCCATGACGGCGTTCGTTGCGATCGCGGCGTCGACGGCATTGCCGCCTGCCTGCAGGGTCAGGATCCCGGCGTTGGTCGCCAGTTGTTCGGCAGCAGACACGGCGCCGTTGACGCCGCGCACGGAGGTCGTGGGCGGTGCTGTCACCGGTCGACACTCCACGGATGCGTGGAAGCGAGCGACAGCGAGCGAGTGGCTAGTAGCTGCGCAGGCGGCAGGTGGCGTGGCCGGGGAACGCCATGAACGGTCATGCCGCGCACGCTACGCAGACGCCTACCATCTCGGCGTGTCGACGCAGCAGCGAGCCGGCGCGATCACCGTGACCGTGGGCGCCGCGGTCGTGCTCGTGGGCACGTTTCTGACTTGGCTGAGGTCGGGCGCGATCGACCGGACCAGCTACGACGTGTTCGATCTGGTCGACCGGCTCGGCTTCTCGAAGGGTGACCTGGTCGGCTGGGCGTTGCGGCTGTGGCCGCTGGTTCCCTTCATGCTCGTCGTGACGGTGATCACCTGGTGGTCGCCGTACTCCGGGTCGGGATGGATGGCGACGCGCGCAGCGCTCACGATCATCTCTTCCGTCTATGCCGGGGGCGTCGCCGTGGCGGTCGTGAACGCCCCGGACATCGCGCTGTTCAGCGTCGGCCCTGGCCCGGTCGTGACGCTGGTCGGCGCCATCTCGATGGTCGTCGGGCTGGGAGTGGCGATCATCAGTGCCACTCGCCGCGAGCGACCAGGACCTCCTTGAGCACCTGTGGGCGATCGGTCATGATGCCGTCGACTCCGAGGTCGAGCAGGCGCGTCATCTCGTCAGGATCGTCGATCGTCCACACGTGGACGTGGTAGCCGCGCCGATGGGCGCGGGCGACGGTGGCGGGCGTGACGATCGCCAGCCGGCCGACCCTGACCGGGACCTGTGCGAGCTGCCCGCCGAAGGGGACGCGGGCGCCGCTGCGAAGGCTTGCCATCTGCACCGGACCGAAGCTGGAGCAAAGGCGATCCCCGAAGGCCGCCCGCAACCGGCGGAGGCGTTGGTCACTGAACCCGCCGAGGCACACACGGTCGAGGCAGTCGAGCCGCCTCAGCGAGGCGATCAACGACGGCAGCGCACTGTTCGCCTTGCAGTCGACGTTGATGCGGGCGTCGGGAAAGGCGCCGACGAGATCTTCGAACAACGGGATCGGTTCCCGCCCTGCGACGCGTGCGGCCGACACCTCGCGCCAGGGCAGCGCCTCGATCCGGCCCGGCCGCCCGCACGTGCGCGACAGGTCGGCGTCGTGGAAGGCGACGAGCACGCCGTCGCGCGTGGCGTGCACGTCGGTCTCGAGGTAGGTGTAGCCCAAGTCGACCGCGTGCTGGAACGCCGGCATCGTGTTCTCCGGTTTGTCGCTCGCCCCGCCGCGATGGGCGAACGCGATCGGGCCGTCCCACTCCAGGAACGGGTGCGACGCCGGCGGCCTCACCGTGCCCTCAGATCGACCGCCCGGCGGCGGCCCAATATTCGTCCTTGAGGATCCGCTTGTAGAGCTTGCCGGTCGGGTGGCGCGGCAGCTCGGGACGGAAGTCGATCGTGCGCGGGCACTTGACGTCGGCGAGCTGCTGGCGGCAGTAGGCGATCAGCTCGAGGGCCAACGCTGCCGAGGCGTCGTCGTCGGCGGGCAGCTCGACCGGCTGCACGACCGCCTTGACCTCCTCGCCGAAGTCCTCGTTGGGCACGCCGAAGACGGCGACGTCGACGACCTTCGGGTGGGTCACGAGGACGTTCTCCGCCTCCTGGGGATAGATGTTCACGCCCCCGGAAATGATCATGAACGTCTTGCGGTCGGTGAGGTACAGGTAGCCGTCCTCATCGACGAAGCCGACGTCGTTCACCGTCGTCATCGTCCCGTCGGGCGACGTCACCTCGCGCGTCTTGGCCGGATCGTTGTGATACTCGAACGGCGTGGCCGTCTTGAACCAGA
>DASQTR010000669.1:0-13247 GCA_035641795.1 Ilumatobacter sp. | reverse complement strand
CGGTGGCAGGTGCGGCCGTGGTGTCCGCCGGTGCGTCGGTCTCCTCGGTCGCGGTGGCGGTGTCGGCGGCTTCGTCGTCATCGTCGTCGTCGCCACAGGCGGCGAGCATGAGTGACGCGGCGGCGAGCACCGCACCAAAATGCCTGAGCTTCATACTTCCGTCCCCCTTGTCGTGGACATCGCGCCCCCGATGTCGCGCGATGAGATGCGGGTCGGCAGGATGCCGCCCGCACCGAACGTACAAGTCCCGCCAAGTGCGCGCAAGCACCGCGGCCCCCGCCGAACACACAAATTATTCACAACGTTCTCGTTCGCCGCGAACGAACGACCCGCTGATTCTCGCCTGGTGATATGCGGCGCGCACGCACCCGGCGCCGTTCTCACCGAGCGAACACCGGACATGCTTCCTGAGGCGTCGCTGTGGAACACTCGGCGCCATTGGCGCGGCCATCCGGCGGCCGCCGAGTCACCGGGGGAAGTCCCATGAAGACCAGCACCGATCGCATCCTCACCACGCACGTCGGCAGCCTCGCTCGGCCGGTCGAGTTGCTCGACACCATGAAGGAGAAGGAGCACGGCCGGCCATACGACCATGCCCTGTTCGACAAGCAGGTCCGCGAAGCTGTCGCCGACCGCGTGCGCAAGCAGGTCGAGAACGGGATCGACATCGTCACCGACGGCGAGATGAGCAAGGTCAGCTTCCTGGGCTACGTCAAGGACCGCCTCGGCGGCTTCGAGGTCGAGGAGGGCGGTAGCGGTCCCGCTCCGTCCTGGCAGGTCGAGATCGACATGTTCCCGGAGTACTACGCCGACTACATGGCCAAGTACTCGGCGGCAGTCGCGCCGCTGCGTCGGATCATCGCCCGTGGCCCGATCAGCTACGTCGGGCACGACCTGCTGGAGATCGACATCGACAACCTCAAGGCCGCCGTCGCCGCCGTCCGTGAGGACGGCTTCGAGGTGGCGGACGTGTTCATGCCGTCGTCCGGGCCGAGCGGCTTCGGTCGCAACGAGTACTACGCGAGCAACTCCGAGTATCTCGCCGCGGTGGCCGACGCGATGCGGGAGGAGTACCTCGCGATCGTCGACGCAGGGTTCATCCTCCAAATCGACGACCCGTGGCTGATCGAGCTGCTCACCGAATCTCAACGACCGTGGGAAGAGAGCGTCGTCGCCTGCAACGAGCACGTCGACGCGCTCAACCATGCGTTGCGCGACATCCCGATCCAGAAGATCCGGCACCACACGTGCTACGGCCTGAACCACGGGCCGCGCCTCACCGACGTGCCACTCGCCAAGGTCGTGCCATTCATGACCCGCATCAACGCCGGCGCCTACTCGTTCGAGGTCGCCAACCCCCGTCACCAGCACGAGTACCGCGTGTGGGAGGACCACGAGCTCCCCGAAGACCGTGTGCTGATCCCGGGATTCATCGGGCACGCCAACAACTACGTCGAGCACGAGGAGCTGATCGCCGAGTACATCGTGCGGTACGCCAACATGGTCGGCAAGGAGCGCGTCATCGCCGGCGCCGACTGCGGGTTCTCGTCGCGTGCGAGCTACAAGCCAGAGGTCCACCCGACGGTCGTCTGGCCCAAGTTCCAGCACCTCGCCATGGGAGCGGAACTGGCAACCAAGCGCCTGTGGTCCTGAGCGGTAAGGCGGGCCGGCCAGGCGCGCACGCGTTGGAGCGGAGCCGGCCAGGGCGCCGGCGAACCGTGGTTGTTACAGCTCGCGGCCGTCGAGCCAGACGTTGCCGTTGGTGCCGTCGACCGTAACGGTCTGGCCGGTCTGGATGCGCGTCGTGCCGTTGACCGATCCGACCACGGCCGGGATCGCGAATTCACGGGCGACGATCGCGCAGTGGCTCATGACGCCGCCGACGTCCGCCACGACGGCACCTGCGATCGCAAACATCGGCACCCACGGCGGGAGTGTCATCTCGCACACCATCACCTCGCCGTCCTCGAGGTCGCCGGCCTGCTCGAGCGAGCGCACGACGCGCGCGACGCCGGTGTAGACGCCCGGCGACCCGGCGACGCCGTCGATCATGTTCGCATCCTGCTCACCCTCCGGCGGCGGCTTGATGCCGAGCAGCCGGGTGACGACGGCGTCGATGAAGGGATCGACGAAGTCGCCGGGCTGCGGCGGAGGCGGCGGCGTGCCGAGCGCATCGGGAGGTGTCACCTGCGCAGCCGCCTTGACCTCGGCGCGTCGCTGGTTCACCGTCTGGCGCAGATCGCCGCCGTTCGACAACGCGTCGCGCACCTCGTCCTTGTGGAGGAAGAACACGTCGTCACCTTCGGCGATCACGCCGTTGCGGGCGAGTGCGGCGCCGACCGCGCGCACGAACCGACGGAGCAGCACCACGCCCATCTGATCGATGTAGAAGGCGTGGTCCTCGGTGAGCGGGTAGGCATAGCGAGCGGCGTCGTACAGCTCCTCGAACTTGGCGAGCCGCTCAGGATCGTCGGCGAGCTTGGTCCGGATCCGCTCGGTGAGCTCCTCGCGCAGCTTGACGGCGCGCTCGAACTGGATCATCGGATCGTCGCTGTCGGGCATGTTGACGTAGCGGGCGACGGCTCCGAGCGGGATGACGGGGTTCTCGCGCCACGGCACGTCGGCGAGGTCGTAGACGGCGTCGCTGCGCCAGCCGAATTCGTAGAGGTACTTGTCGAGCGCGGCGAGGAACTCGCGACCCTCCTCCGACTGCTCGAGCTTGGCGGGCAGATCGCGCGTTGCCGTCTCGTCGAACAGGGCGGTCAGCGCCGGGCTGCTCTTGACCTTCCGGCTGAGATCCCACAGACCATGGGCGGCATCGACCGGACGGGTGTGGTACCCCTGCAGGATCTGGTACGACTCGGTGGGGTCGTCCGGCTGCATGACTTCCACGTACATGTCGGAGAGTGCAGCGCCCGACAGCAACGCGAAGTTGATGTGGCCGTGGACGTACCACATCTCGGTCATCCAGTCGGTCATGTCATCGAACTTCGCCCGCAACTCGGCGTCGGTCATTTGCGAGTAGTCGACGTCGCGCTCTGCCTCGTTGCGGTCGCGGATCATGGGGAGCCACTCGTTCGTCCAACGCTTCCCGACCAGCGGCACCTTGGCGTTGAGCGTGTCGATGTAGCGCGACATGCGGTCGGCGATCACGTTCTCGTCCGGATGGGGATGGAACGACATGAAGAAGTAGTGGTTGATCGCCTGGTTGGAGGCCACGATCGGCGAGTCGTACTCCTTCTGGGCCTTGGTGAATCCCTCCGCCAGCGTCGACATCACGAGGTCTTGCGACAGTGGGTGCAAGGGTCGTGGTGCGTGCATCTTGTCGAAGGCCCAGAAGCCTTCGATCTCGTCCGGCGTCGGAAATCGGATGTCCTCGATCGTCGTCACAGTCGACCCCCTCGACATGGTCAGCGTTTGTTGTCGGGCCTTGCTCGATAAGCCTTGCTCGATAGCGGCTTGCTCGATAACGCGTGCGCAGGCAGCGTGCCTGGGCGGACAGTACCAGTGATCGGGCCAGCGTGCAGCCTCGGGTTCGCTGGGAGCGAACGCCAGGCCGAGCGGCGTCGGGCGCGCGGGCTACGTTGCCGCAGGTGGCCGGCGACCGTCACGATTGGATGCACGAGCTGGTCCAGCGGCGTGCGCCGCGCCGCGTCGAGAGCGCCTCGCGACTGGTGTTACTCGGCACCGCCGGCGGGTCGGCGGCGCGCTCGACGCGCTGCGGATACTCGAACGCGCTGGTCGTCGATGGCGTCGCGTACCTGGTTGATTGCGGCGAAGGGGTCCACACGCAACTCCACCGGGCGGGGTTGGTGGCCACGCGCAGGTTCGGGTCATCCGGGGAGCGGCCGGTGATCGAGACGATCTTCGTGACCCACCTCCACGCCGACCACATCATGGACCTCATCAACATCCTCCAGGGGAGCTGGCCCAGCTCGCGGATCGACGTCTACGGGCCCGGGCCGGCCGGTCCACCGTTCACGACGCACCACGACCCGGTGCATCCGACCCGCTTTCCGGAGGATCCGGCGCCAGGGATCAAGGGCGTGATCGACCACCTCAGCCGCGCGTTCGGGATGAACATCAACGCTCGGATCATCGCCGAGCAGCGCGCCGATTATCTGCATCACCTCGTAGTGCACGAGATCGGACTCAAGGGCGAGCTCGAGCCCGACGCCAACTCGATCGAGATCGCGGTCACGATCGAGCGCCACGATGCGCAGTTCGAGATTCCGTCCATCGAGCCGTTCGAGGTGCGACCGGAGGACGAGCAAGGCGTGACCGTCACCGCAACGCTCGTCCAACACGCGCCCGTCTTTCCCGCGCTCGCGTACCGGTTCGACACGCCGCATGGCTCTGTAGTGTTCTCCGGCGACACCGGACCGTGCGACAACCTCGTGCGGCTGGCGCGCGGTGCCGACATCCTCGTGCACGAGGTGATCGACCTCGACGCGCTGCTCGCGAGGATCTCGCTGCTGTCCAACTTCGAGACGGTGCGCAGCCAGCTCAGCCGGTCGCATACTGCCGTGCAGGAAGTCGGGCACATCGCCGCCCAGGCCGGTGTGCGCACGCTCGTGCTCTCGCATCTCGTGCCCGGTGAGGGTTCGCACGCGCCGGACGAATGGGAGGCGATGGTGCGGGCGGCAGCGCCTGGTTTCACCGGTGAGGTGGTCTGCGGCGTCGACTTGGACGAGTTCGCACTCGGCGGCGCCGATCCCGAGAGCGTCGCCAAGTTCGCTGCCGTTTGACCACGGGCGGTTCGACGCAGGTCGGATCATTGATCCGGCGGCGCCACCGACACCCCCGCCGAACCATCGGCGGCGCCGACGCGGGCGCGGGCGAACTTCATCGCCCGGTCGAAGATGGCGCGGATCTGTGCGTCATCGCAGCCGACGAAGAAGTGCTCGGCCCCCTCGAGGCGATCGAACTCGACGCTCGCTCCCGCCGCGACGAGCGCGTCGTGCATCGCCACGCTCTGGTCGAACGGCGCCATCGTGTCAGCGGTGCCGTGCTGGAGTAGAACAGGTGGCGCGTCGCGCCGGGCCAGCCGCGGCAGCCGAGCCCGCTCGATGAGATCCGGCACGGTGCCCAGCGGTGCGCCGAGCCACTTCGACGGGAAGTCGCTCGCCGGGTCGTCCTCGACCAGCGCCGAGAAGTCGGTCAGCGGGTACCAGGCGACGATTCCTCGGACGGGCTCGATGTCGTGCCCGAGCCCGACGGCGAGCGCGAGGTAGCCGCCGGCCGACTGGCCGAACAGCACGACGCGGGTCGGGTCGATGCCGAACCGATCGGCGTTGTCGCGGAGCCACCGCACGGCGTCGATCGTGTCCTCGACGGCAGCCGGGTACAGCGCCTCGCCGCTGAATCGGTAGTCGCTGGCGGCGACCACGAACCCGGCGCCGACCATCTGCTCGAACAAGCTGGGCGTCCATGCTCGCGTCTCCCGCGGCGCTCGCTGGCGGCTGCTGACGCGCCAGCCGCCGCCGTGGATGTAATGGAGCAACGGCAGCGGCCCCTCTTGATTGGCGGGGCGGTAGACGTCGACCTCGAGAAACCGGTAACCCTCTTTCTCGGCGTACGGGATCGCCCGCTCGACCGTGACGTTCACCGCTGCGCCTGCGGTTCGAACTCGCGCACGCTGTCGCCGACGCGCGCGGTGACGTAGTGAGGCGGCGGTAGATCGGGCCGCGGGTCGGCCAGCGTTACCAGCACGCCGTGGGCGCCGAGAAACTCGGCGGTGCCGATGTCGGCGCGCTGGGAGTCGCCGAACACGACGATCCGGCCATCCGGCGGGAGTTGCGCGCGGATCGCATCGGCGTAGTGCTGCGACGGCTTGCCCAGCACGATGGGATCGATGTGATACAGCGCCCGTGCAGCCGCTACGAGCATGCCACCTCCGGGTTCGATGCGCCCCAGCGACGGGAACCCGGGGTCGAGCGACGTGACGTAGAGCGGGTGCCCGATCGAAGCCAGATGGGCGATCCGTTCGACCGAGCCGAAGGTCGCCGCGCGGGAGGCGCCGAGCGCGACCGCTCGCCCCGGCAACGGCGTGTTCCAGTCGTCCGGGAAGGCGGCGTCGACAGCGAGCCTCGTGACGGCGACGCCTTCGGCCATCATCGCCTCGGCCATCGCCGGCGGGCACTCGGCGATCACCTCCAGCACACCGAGCCGCGCCAGCGTGCGCGCCACGACCGATCCGCCGGTGACCACTGCGTCCCCGGCGCGGCCGAGGCCGCACTCGACCAGCCGCGCCGACAGGTGATCGACTCCCAGCGCGGTGGCGTTGGTCGCGAACGCGATCGTCAGGCCGGCGGCGCGGCAGCGATCGACGAATTCGACGGCGCCGGGGATCGGGATCTCGCTCAGCCACACGGTGCCGTCGAGGTCGAACACCGCGGACGTGTACGACCCGATGTCGAACGACATCAGCCGCCGCCGAACGCCGACGTGTAACCGCCGTCGGGATGCAGGATCGAACCCGTGAAGTAGCTCGCCTCGTCGGAACACAGGAACAGGGCGGTGCGGGCGACGTCGTCCGGCGTGCCGAAGCGTCCGAGCGCGACCTGCGACCGGCGCGACTCGCGGAACTGCTCGCGCGCTGCCGCGTCGTCGCCGGCGACCGATACGACCATCGACTGGAACAGCTCGGTATCGACGTAGCCGGGGCCGATGGCGTTGACCCGGATGCCGTGGGCGCCGAGCTCCTGCGCGAGGCAGCGCGTCATCATCCAGACCGCCGCCTTCGAGATCGAGTACACGCCGGCGGTCGGTCGCTTGGAGGCCATCGAGGCAAGCGTCACCATCGAGCCTCCATGCCCGGCCTCGATCATCAGCTGCGCCGCGCGCTGGCAGGTGAGGAACACGCCGCGCAAGTTGATGTCCATCACGAAGTCGAAGCCGTCGATGTCGAGATCGGTGAGCTGGCGGATGCTGCCCTTCGGCTGCGGCGGCGCGCCGACCCCCGCCGATGCGACGACCGTGTCGACGCCTCCCATCAGTTCCGCGGCGCGCTCGACCGCGGCGCTCGTCGCCGCCGCGTCACGCACGTCGACGTCGACGAAGTGGGCGGTGCCACCGCCGCGCTCGATGCCGGCGATCACGTCGGTGGCAGCATCGGCGGCACGTGCGAGATCGGCCAGCACCACGGCCGCGCCCTCGGCTGCGAACATTTGCGCAGTCGCGGCGCCGAGGCCGTTCGCCCCTCCGGTGATGATCGCCCGCCGCCCCGCCAACCGTCCGGTCATGTCGCGCAGTCTGACAGAGCAGCACGCGGCCGACCCGTGCCGCGTTCGCGACAGCAGACCCGTCGAGCCGGGTCGATCTCAGTCGTCCACGTAGGCCATGAAATCGCACTGGGCGGTCGTGCCCCCGAGCTGCGTGTGGCGGGCCGGTCGCGACGCCGGGTCGGGGAAACGCTCGACCCACGGGCCGTTGAGCTCCGTGCGCAGGTCGAGGCTCGGCAGGTAGAAATTCATCTTCACGACGTGCCGCCAATCGGCGCCCGCGGCGTGCAACATCTCGCCGACGTGGTGGAACAGATTGGCGAGCTGCGCCTCCATCGACTCCGGGACGTTCGACGAGCCCGGGTCCCGCCCGACGACGACGCTCGACATCACGAGCGGGCCGACGCGGCTGACCGCGGGGATCGGGTTGCTGTGTGTCATCGACTCGACGTCGAACGCGCGCCGCGTCACGAACCGTGCTCCTTTCGCGCCGCAGCCCAGGCCTCGAACTCGGGTCGCCGCGCCGGCGTGATCGGGAAGGCGCCGTCGGTGCTCTCACCGCAAACGACCCGTTCCATGCCCCAGGCTTCCTCCAGTTCCTGCTGCTCGGCTTCCGCGGCGACGTCGTGAGCGAGCGCTGCGGGCACGACCACCACGCCGTCCTCGTCGCCCACCATTACGTCGCCGGGCACGACGGTGACGCCCGCGCAGGCGATGGGCACCTGCTGGTCGACCGGCATGTGCAGGCGACGGAACGTCGCGCCGTGTGATGCGCGCTGGTAGACGGCGATGCCGAGCCGGCGTAGCGCGGCGGCGTCGCGCACGGCACCGTCGGTGACGATGCCGGCCGCCCCGAGCTGCATCGCCCGCACCGCGAAGATGTCACCGATGGTGCCCGCCGCGATCTCGTTGCGGGCATCGATCACCAGCACCTCACCACGTTGCAACGACTCGATCGCGGCGCGCTGCGCGTTGAGCCGGGGAGCGTACGTATCCACCAGGTCCTCGCGGATGGGCAGGAAGCGCACCGTGCGCGCCAACCCCACCATGCGCGGCCCCGGTTTGAGCGGCATCAGTCCCGTCAGGAACGTGTTGCGCACGCCGCGCTTCTGGAGCACGGCAGCCAACGTGGCGGTCGTCACCGATTCGAGTCGGCGGCGTGTGTCGGCGTCGATCTCAGTCGCACGATCGTCGCTCATTTGCTCGCGGATTCCTTCCTGCGGGACGATCGGTTCGATGCGACGCAGGCTGTGGTCGCATCATCGTGTCGCGCGGTAGCAGCGACCGTAGCAAGTGACCGTAAGAAGTGCGCTTGCGGCAGACGGAAGGGACAGGGTTGGGCAGCATCCTCGGCAACCGGGTGACACGTGTGGAGGACCCACGCTTCCTGACCGGCGGCGGGCACTACGTCGACAGCATTCATTTCCCGAACGAGGCGTGGTGCGCCTACGTGCGCTCGCCGTATGCGCACGCGAGGGTCGAGTCGATCGACGTGTCCGATGCGGCATCGGCACCGGGGGTGCTCCGCGTCTTCACAGCCGGCGATCTCACCGGTTTGAACCCGACGCCGCCCACGCGGCCCAACCTGCCGCCGGCGATGACCCGGCCCTTCCTGGCGGCGGGTCGCGTCCGCTTCGTCGGCGAGCCGGTCCTCGCCGTCGTGGCCGAGACACAGGCCGCCGCGATCGACGCTGCCGAGCTCGCCCTCGTGGAGTACGAACCGCTGCCCGTCGTGACCGACCTTGCCCAGTCCGTGTCCGGCGAAGTTCTGATCTTTCCCGACGCCGGCACGAACACAGTGCTGAAGCTCGAGACGCCCCAGCAGGCCGAGTTCGGCGACTGCGAGGTGGTGGTCAGCGAACGGATCGTCAACCAGCGTCTCAGCGGGGCGCCGATCGAGCCGCGCGTGGGCGTCGCCTACTGGACTGCCGACGGACGCCTCGTCCACTACTCGTCCTGCCAGGGAGGGCACGCCACGAAGGCGATGCTTTGTGCGGTCTACGGGCTGGCCGCCAACGAGGTGCGCGTGATCGTGCCCGACGTCGGCGGTGGGTTCGGCGTCAAGTCGCGCACGTATCCCGAGGAGGCGGTGCTCGGCTTCTACGCCCGCGAGATCGGCCGACCCGTGCGGTGGTCGGAGACCCGTACCGAGAACATGCTGTCGATGCCGCAGGGCCGGGCACAGCTGCAGCAGGCCACGATCGGCGGCACCCGCGACGGCCGCATCACCGCCTACCAGCTCGACGTACTGCAGGACGCGGGCGCCTACCCGCTGACCGGCTCGGTGCTGCACACGATGACGATGCGCATGACGTGCGGTGTGTACGACATCGACAACGTCGGCTTCACAGGCGTCTCGACGGTCACCAACGCACCCTCGATCACCGCCTACCGAGGAGCGGGTCGGCCGGAGGCGGCGGTAGCGATCGAGCGCATGGTCGATCGCTACGCAGCGGAGATAGGTGTCGACCCCGCGGAGGTGCGCCGCCGCAACCTCATCCCTACGTTCCTCGAGGCACGTACCACCGGTGTCGGCACCGCTTACGACGTCGGCGACTACGGCCGCTCGCTGGAGCTCGCGCTCGACGCCGCGGGCTATGACGACCTGCGCGCCGAGCAGGCGGCTCGGCGTGCCGCCGACGACCCGGTCCAGATCGGCATCGGCATCGCGACCTACGTCGAGATCACGTCCGGAGTGGGCGGCTCGGAGTACGGCGCCGTCGAGCTGGAGTCGGACGGCGGCCTGCTCGTGCGCACCGGCACGACGCCGTACGGGCAGGGTCACGTCACGACGTGGGCGATGATCGTCTCGGATCGAACGGGCGTGCCGATCGAGCGCATCACCGTCCGGCACGGCGACACCGACGAGATCCGCAGCGGCGGGCTGACGGTTGGTTCGCGTTCGGTGCAGCTCGGCGGCACGGCGATCGCCGTCGCGACCACCAAGCTGATAGACGACGCCCGCCAGCGGGCAGCGCAACTCCTCGAGGCCGCCGCCGACGACGTGGTGCTCGATGCCGACGCCGGTCGCTTCCACGTCGCCGGCACACCGGCGCGCGCGCTGACGTGGAGCGACGTCGCCGCGTCGGACGGCGCAGCGCTCGCGGCCGACCACGACTTCGAGGCGCCGATGCCGACGTTCCCGTTCGGGACGCACGTCGCCGTGGTGGAGGTCGATACCGACACCGGCGGCACGAGATTGCGGCGGCTCGTCGCGTGCGACGATGCCGGCACCATCATGAACCCGTTACTCGCCGAGGGTCAGATCCACGGCGGCATCGCCCAGGGCGTCGCCCAGGCCTTGATGGAAGAGGTCGTCTACGACGAGGACGGCACGCCGCGCACCACCAACTTCGCCGATTACCCCGTGATCTCCAGCGCTGAGCTGCCGACGTTCGAGTTGGTGCCGATGGCGACGCCGACATGGGTCAACGAGCTCGGCGCCAAGGGCGTGGGCGAGTCGGGCACGATCGGCAGCATTCCGAGCGTCTACAACGCGGTGATCGACGCCGTGTCGCACCTGGGAGTGCGGCACCTGGAGATGCCGTGCACGCCGGAAAGAGTTTGGACCGCGATCCGGGCGGCCCGGCGCACGTGAGCGTTCATGGCGTGCCCCCGCCACGCCACACAGTGATGCGCGTGATGCTGATCACCGGCGCCAGCCGCGGCATCGGTGCCGCCACGGCGCGGGTGGCGGCGGCCGCCGGCTGGGATGTGGCGGTCAACTACCGCAGCGAGCGTGACGGAGCCGAGCAGCTCGTGAGCTCGCTCGCCTCGGAGTCCGGCCGGCGTGTCGTCGCCGTCCGCGCCGACGTCTCGTCGGAAGGCGACGTGCTGGCGATGTTCGACGCCGCCGAGTCCGAGCTCGGCCCTGTCGGGTGCCTCGTGAACAACGCCGGAATCGCGCCCGGCTACGGGCCGTTTGCCGACCTGGACCTGGCGGATATCGAGCGCGTGTGGGCGGTGAACCTGACCGGTGCGTTCCTGTGCGCACGTGAGGCCGTGCGCCGGATGTCGCTGTCGCGCGGCGGCGCCGGCGGCTCGATCGTCAACGTCTCGTCGAAGGCAGCGGTGATCGGTGGGCCGGGAGAGTGGGTCCACTACGCGGCGTCGAAGGGCGGGCTCGAGACGCTCACGGCGGGGCTGTCCAAGGAGGTCGCACGGGAGGGGATCAGGGTCAACAACGTGCGCCCCGGCCTGATCGCCGGTGACTTCGGGCCATGGGGCCCGTCGGGCCGGGTCGAGCGCATGCGCGACGGTGTGCCGATGGGCCGGCCCGGCGAGCCGGACGAGGTCGCAAAGGCGATCGTGTGGTTGGCCTCCGACGAAGCGGCCTACGTAACCGGAGCCACGATCGACGTAACCGGCGGCCGCTGAGGTCCAACACCGAATTTCGTGACAGTGCAAGCGACGCACGTCGTCGTTGTGGCTGCCGCAAAGTCGGGATCGGAATTCTGTGACAGTGCAAGCGACGCACGTCGTCGTTGTTGCTGCCGCAAAGTCTTGAGCGGCCTGTTGGGCCGGACTTGGCTACGTTCTCGGCGATGCCTTCCGCGGACGAACTGCTCGACGTATGCGTTGCTGCCGCGCAGGCGGCAGGCAAGGTGTTGATCGACGGTCTCTCCCGCGACAAACAGGTGCAGCTCAAGAGCGAGCGCTCCTCCATCGTCACCTGGGCCGACGTCAACGCCCAGGCCGAGATCTTCCGTGTGATCGGCGAGCACTTCCCCGAGCACTCGATCCTCGGCGAGGAAGGCGATGGCGGCGGGCCGGACACGACCTACACCTGGATCGTCGATCCCCTCGACGGCACGTCGAACTACGCGTCCGGCATTCCGTTCGCGTGCACGTCGGTCGCCGCGAGCGATTCGAACGGCGTGCTGGCGGGCGCCATCCTGGAACCTTTCCGTGGCGAGCTGTTCACGGCCACGCGTGGCGGCGGCGCGTGGCTGGCCGGCGAGCGGTTGAGCGTCAGCATCAATGACTCGCTCGCTCGCGCGCTGGTCGCAACCGGGTTGCAGTCCGACGACCCGAACCAGATCGCGGCCCACATGCGGCGTGTGGAGGCGTTGCATCTCTACTCGCGAGGGGCGCGCGCCTTCGGCTCGCCGGCGCTGTGTCTCGCCTACGTTGCCGCCGGCCGGCTCGACGCCTTCTACGAGCGTGACGCCACATACGCGTGGGACGTCGCTGCCGGCTCGCTCATGATCACGGAGGCCGGCGGACGTTGTGAAGACCTCGACGGCGGTCCGCTCAATCTCGGCCACGGCATCGCCAACGTGCTCGGAACCAACGGCGCGATCCACGCCGATCTGTTCGACCTCATCCAGCGCACGGATCAGAAGAGCTGACGATCGAGCACCCGGGCGCGCGAGCGTAAAAGCGGACGTCCCTCGTCGCGGGATGACGACCCGCATGGCGGAACGGGTTCTGTGTAGTGTCCGCGCAGGACAGAGCGCGCGACGGGCGCGTCGCAACATTGGGGGCTACACCATGGCTGACGTCGTTTCGGTCGACATGTTCCTCGACGGTTGGTATCCGGGCTGGAAGCCCGAACACCTCGACAATCCGTGGCTGCGAATGAAGTCGGTGCCGTTCACGAAGCAGGACGAGGAGCGCTTCTGGTTCGTCGATTTCCATTGGCCGCGCGGGTTCTCACCGCTCGGCATGCACTTCGTCGCCGACGCCGCCTGGTCGACGCAGCTCGCCGCCCACATGCTGCCGCTGCCGCCCGCCGGCGGGCTCGTCCAGCGAATGGGTGGGCCGTTCCTCTACGAGGGCGAGGTGCCGGTGACGTCGCCGTGGGAGATCGGTTTCCGCGCCGCGCGCATCGAGAAGAACATGCCCAAGTTCCTGATGAACTTCGACTCGATCTGGGCAGAGCGCAAGTGGGAGCTCGAGCTCGGGCTGAGCTACTTCGAGTCCTACGACTTCGACGGCAAGTCGCTGGGCGAGCTGGGCAACTACATGCTCGACGCCGCGCGCTTCCAGCAGCGGGCATGGGAGATCCACTTCGAGATCATG
>DASQTR010000668.1:0-3203 GCA_035641795.1 Ilumatobacter sp. | reverse complement strand
GCGGCGTCGTCATCGTCGTCGTCACCGCAGGCGGCGACGAACAACGTGAGCACCGCAGCGCCGGCAATCAGCTGCCTGTACCGGGCGGGCCAAATGGTCGATCGATGCGTCATCTCGTGGTTTCCCCCTTGTGTTGGTCCGGGTTCGGACTGATGGTCAGACCATAGCCTGATCGGCTGGTCGCGGACAGCGTCGAAACCGCTCGCGCCGGCCGGTATATCGCGTTCATACGGCGGCCGCGGCCACCGCATCGTTGGTGACCGGCCAGTGCGCCTTGTAGCGCTTCACCAGCCAGCGGTTGAAGTTGACGTGGCTCTCCTCCTGCCACGAGTACCGGCCGCGCGGCGCGAATCGCGACCGCAGGCCGCGCTGCACCTTCGTGGTGGCGTCCTGGTCCTGGCGCACGAAGACCTGCACGCCGGCGTCGGAAAGCGCCAGCTTGTGCTCGAACAGCGGATCGTCGAGCGCGGTCGGATGGAAGAGGTAGCCGATCTCGACGTCGATCGTGTTCGCCGTCTTGGGATGGACGAGGAAGAAGAAGCACTGATCGGGCGCCGTGCCGAGGCACAGCGTGGGCGGTACGAGCGCGAACGTCGAGCGCATGCGCTGCTCCTCGGTGAGGCCGGGGAAGACCGGCATGATCGTGCGGTGCGTGGCGTTGAAGCCGCCGTCGATGTGCGTGTAGCCCGCGGTGCGGAAGATCACATTGCTGTCGGTCGACCAGTCGACGGGGAACGCGCTCATGTTGCTGGGGCAGAAGTCCTGCACGAACTGGTGGAGCCGGTTGGCGTGGTAGCCGTCGTTGAAGTTCTCGAACATCACCTTCCAGTTCCACGGAAGATCGGTGAGCGTGAACGTGCCGGGACAGACCGCGTCGTCGAGCTCGTAGTTCTCGAGGTAGGGCTCGTACGACGCGAGCGTCGGGGTGAGCGGGGCTGCGCTCCGGTCCATGTTGACGAACACGAAGCCCTTCCAGACCTCGACCCGCAACGACGGCAGCGGGAAGTCCTTCTTGTCGAAGCCTTCGGTGCGCTCCATCGCCGGGGCACCGAGCAAGCGCCCGTCGAGTGCGTAGTTCCAGTGGTGGTACGGGCACTTGAACGTCGTCGAGTTGCCGCTGCCCTCGCACACCTGCATCGCGCGGTGCTGGCACACGGCCGACAGGCAGTTGACGTTGCCCTGCTTGTCGCGAACGACGATCAAGGGCTCCTCGGCGATCGTGATCGTGAACCAGTCACCGGGGTTGGGGATGCGCGACGCGCGCCCGACGCACAGCCACTCGTGGGCGAACAACGAGTCGTACTCGAAACGCAGGAACTCCTCGCTGGTGTAAAGCTCCGCCGGAAGCGTCGCCGCGCGGGCGACGTCGGAGGTCGACTCGTCGAGCGACCCGAGCAGATCGTCGGTCAGGATGGTGGTGGCGCCCATCGTTGGTCTCCTGTCGTCAGTTGGTCGCTCCGTAGCCGCCGCCGCCAGGGAGCTCGAGGCGCACGACGTCGTCCGGCCGGAGTGTGATCCGGGCCTGTGTGGTGACCGCCTCGCCGTTGACGCTGAAGCGGCCCGCTTCGCCGGAGTCGCCGCCGAAGATGCCTTGCGGCGCATGTGCCAGCCGGCTGGTGACCGCGTTCAGCTGCCACGGCCGCGTCGTGTCGACGGTGAACTCGATCGTCTGGCCGAGGCCGCCGGTCTGCATCCCGCGCCCGCCCGAACCGGGCCGCAGCGCCTTGCGGCGGAAGCGCACCGGGGCCGACGCCTCGACGACCTCGATCGGTACGGCGGCCACCCCGGTCGGGTACGAGCAGGCGTCTAGCCCCGGCTTGTGGGCCCGCGCCCCGACGCCGCCTGCGTACGTGAACATCGCCGTGATGAACGGGCTGCCGTCGTCGTACGAGCCGTTCACCTGCATCGTCCACACGGCGCCGGAGCCTTCGGCCATCGCCTGCTCCGGTGCGATCTGGGCGAGCGCCTTGAGCAGCGCGTTGGGCAGGAACATGCCCACCACGTGGCGGGCTGTGCCCGGCTGCGGCCGCACGGCGTTGACGATCGAGCCCTCTGGCGCTTCCACCTTGATCGGCGCCAGGCTGCCGTGGTTGTTGGGGATGTCGGGGTTGAGCACGCTGCGTACGGTGAAGGTCGTGTAGGCGTGCGTGTAGTTCTTGACGACGTTGATGCCCCATGGACTGGCGGGCGAACTGCCGGCGTAGTCGACCGTGATCTCGCCGGCCTCGGGGTCGACCTGCACCGAGCAGACGATGTCGATCCGGCTGCCGTCGGCCAGGTCGAGCACGGCGGAGGCGTCGTGGCGGCCGGCGGGTAGGGCGCGGATGCTGGCGCGGGTCGCCGCTTCGCTGCGCTCGATGATCTCGTCGGCGAGGCTCTCGATGTCGTCGAGTCGATGCTGATCGCACAGTGCCGTCAGGCGTTGCGCGCCAACCTCGCCTGACGCCATCTGGGCGTGGAGGTCGCCTGCCATGTGGTCGGGCTGACGGACGTTGGAGAGGATGAACTTCCACACGTCGTCGTTGCGTTGCCCGCGCTTCATCAGCTTGCAGATCGGGATCCACAAGCCTTCCTCGAAGCAGTCGCGTCCACCGGCACCGATGCCGTAACCGCCGACGTCGGTGTGGTGGATCGTCGAGCCGAACAGCGCGATCACGCGGCCGTTGCGCCACGCCGGCACGAGCACCGTGACGTCGAGCAGCTGGCCGGCGGTCTTGTAGGGGTCGTTGGTGATCAGCACGTCCCCGGGCTCGAGCGTGTCGATCGGGTACTCGGCAAGGATGTTGGCGGCGCCGATCGCCAGCGAGTTGATGTGGCCCGGCGTGCCGGTGACCGCCTGCGCGACCATGCGACCGCGGCGGTCGAACACGGCGTTGGCAAGATCGCCCGCCTCCCGAACGATCGGGCTGAAGGCCGCGCGCTGCAGTGCGCGAGCCTGCTCGTTGACGGTCGAGATCAAGCTCTGCCACAAGATCTCCAGTTCAACGGGATCGAACCGGCGGGTGGGCGTTTCGACTGTGTCGGTCACCGTGTACCTCCGTTGCGGGTTGCGATGAGGCTTCCGTCGAACTCCACCTCGACGTGCCAGCCGGGGCGGATGACGACCGTCGTCTCGCGTTCCTCCACGATCGCCGGGCCGTCGAAGGTGTCGCCGGCACCGAGCGACGCCCGCTTGTAGACGTCGACGTCGTGGGCAGGCTGGC
>DASQTR010000667.1:0-4479 GCA_035641795.1 Ilumatobacter sp. | reverse complement strand
GCCTGTGGGCCCTGAACAGCGCCCTAGTTGCCCAGGCGCAGCCCGCCGGCTCGGCTCGCCGCCGGCGCATCCTGGTCGTCGCCGGACTGCTGGCAGGCGCGTCCTTGCTTTATCGGCCGGACCTGGTGGTCGCCAGTGTGCTGGCGGCGGCGGCGTTGTGGCGGGGGTTCGAGCGGGGCGACCGGCTGCGTCTCGCCGCGGCCACCGCGGTCGGCGTCTCGCCGTACGTCGTGCACATGGCCATGGCCGGCGCCGGCAACGTCGTGGATGGCCTCGTCCTACAGCCGGTCTTCGAGCTCCGTGCCGGGCGTAGCCTTCCGTTCCCGCCGTCGTGGAGCGAGTTCGACGGGTTCCTCCAGCGTGCGGGGGCGCTGATCGAGCCGTCCTGGCCGCTGCCGGCGCCCCCGACCCCAGCACAGCTCACCCTCTGGTTGGGGCTGTTGTTCGCGGCCAATGCCGCGCTGGTGGTCATGGGGGTAAGGGTGGCCCGTCGAGGCGACCGCCGCTTGCTCGCGATGGCGCTCTTCAGCGTGGGGCTGTTGCCCCAGGCGATCCAGCGGGCGGACTCCACCCATTTGGCCTGGGTGAGCTGTGTTCCGCTCGGCCTGCTGCCGGCGGCGGTGGTCGAGGCGCAGCGGGCCTGGCGGCCGCGCTGGACGCCGCGGCGGACGGCCTTCATGGCCGGTGCGGCGCCGGTGGTGGCGACCTTGGCGCTCGCACCCACGTTCGTCTGGGGAACCTACGCCGACTACGTGGGCCGCAGCTTCGGGGTGAGCGAGATCGAAGCGGGGACGATCCGGCGCGGCGACCGAGCCTTCCACTATGGCCGGCTCGACGCCGTGGCCGCGGTCAATGACCTGCTGCCCGAGGTAGAGCGGATCTCGGAGCCGGGCGACAGCCTGTTCGTGGGGACCGGGGATCTGCGCAAGACGCCCTACAGCGAAGCCTTCCTCTATTACCTACTGCCCGAGCTGGAGCCGGCTACCCAGTACATCGAGATGGATCCGGGCCTGGCCAACGCCGCCGACTCCGGCATGGCCAACGAGCTCCGGAAGGCCGACGTCGTGATCCTGTCGTCGATCCGCGACGACTGGGACGAACCCAACGACTCCCGTGAGTTCGGGCCGACCGAGCCGAACGACGTGATCGACGAAGACTTCTGTCTGGTCGACAGCTACGGCACAGGGGTATCCGGCCGGGGGCTCTACGAGCTCTACCAGCAGTGCTGAATCGCTGAGTCCCGGAGTTCGTGTTCCCGCAGCGGATCCTCACTCGAGCCGTTATCTCCGGCGATTCGTGTGACCGCTAGCCTCCCGGCCGGTGGGGACAGATCTGATGGAGCGAAAAGCGCCAGTCGTCGCGACTCGTCCCGGACGACAACTCTGGGATCGGGCGCGCGACGCGGTGCGGGCGGATCCGGCGCTGACGGCCATCGTCGTTGTCGCCTTCGCTCTCCGGCTCGGCTGGGTGCTCGCCGTTCGCACGAGCGCGCCGACGCATTGGATGCTGTCGGGTGACCAGTACAGCTACTACTACTACGGGCGGGAAATCGCCGAGGGTCACGGGTACGTCAGCTACATGACCGGCGGGCCGACCGCCTACTACCCGATCGGCTTTCCGGCCATGTTGGCCGCACTGTTCTGGGTGGTCCGCACGACACCGCTGCCGGACGACTACATGCTCGCCGCCAACCTGCTCCATGTCGTCGTCAGCACCGCGAGCGTCGTGCTGGCCTACCTCATCGGCCGCCGGCTGTTCGGTCGGCTCGGCGGCCTGTTCGCCGCCGCGATTCTCGCTGTCTTCCCCAACCTCGTGTACCAGGTGGCCTCCCTGCAGCTCGAGACGATGTTCATCTTCTGGTGCCTCGCCGCGCTGGCGATCGTCGTCGTCCACGACTGGTCGCGCGGGCTGCCGTCCACCCGCCGGCTGATGGCGTTCGGGTTTGTGCTCGGCGTCTCCGTGCTGGTCCGCCCATTCTCGATCTGGTTCATCGCTGCCTTGTTCGTCGCCGCCCTCGTTGCCCGGGCCGGTTGGGTCCGCAGTTGCCGGCTCGCTGCGATCCCCCTCGCGGTCGTCGCGCTCATGTCCGTGCCCTGGACGATCCGCAACGCCATCCGCATGGACGCGTTCGTCCCGACGTCGACCAACACCGGCGACACGCTGTGCCTCGACCGCTCGATGGACGCCACCGGTGGGTTCCGCTGGGCGGACCACGAGGGATGTGCGGATCCGGACCTGCCGGAGGTCGAACGCAACCGGGCCAACACCCGGATGGCGATCGAGTTCGTGATCGACCACCCCACCCGCGAGCTCCAGCAGATCGGACGGCGAGCGCGGTTGATCTTCAGCAACGACCATGACGGCGTGCTCGCCGTCAATACATTGGGCGGCAAGCAGGTGATTGCCGACGACACGGGCGCGGTCCTCGAGGACATCGCCGACGTGACGTTCGACATGGTCATGGTGCTCGCCGCCGCCGGCTTCGTCGTCCTGATCGCATCCCGTCGGCGGGACCGGCCGGAGGTTGCACTCGTGCTGCTCAGCATGGTCTCGCTCATCGCCGTTCCGCTGCTGCTGTGGGGCAACCCGCGGTTTCACCTGCCGTTCTCTCCGTTCCTCGCCATCCTCGCCGGGGGCGCCGTGGCCACGAGCGTCGAGCTGCTGCGGCGACGGGGATCAGCGGCGGGCCTGCGACGGGTTGTCGGCGGCGAGGGTGACGTCTAACGCTCGTCTAACGCGCGCCGGTCAGGCGGACAGAACTCGGCCGCGGCCTGCTCGGGGTGGCCCGGAATGCGCAGGCGTGTATAGCTGACGCTGTGCCAGATGTTCGAGAAGAAACGACCGATGCTCATGGGTCCGTCGACTGCGTCGAGCAACCCCTTGACCGGCTCGCAGTTCAGGGCGCGGTGCGCGGCGATCGCCGCGGGGTCATCGGTCACGACGCCGAAGCGCGCGTCGTACCAGGCATAGTCGATCTCCTTGCGGTGTCCGGCTTGGCGGCCCGGTACGGGATCGGTGCGAGCCGCGAGCGGCTCGGCCAGGCCCCCGATGTCGATGACCCACACATCCTTGCCGGCGTGATACGCGGGTACACCGATCGAGCCGAGCGTCAGAACGAAAGCGCTCGGATCGCGGCTGGGACGCGGCTCCTTGTCGGCCACCCTGAAGTAGCCGCGCACGCCGCGTTCGTACATCGCGTGGGCTTTGATGCCGTTCAGTCCGAGGGCATCATCGATAGGCACGATGCGCGCGCCCGAGATTGCGCGCCAGTCTGCAACTTGCGGCGGCCCGAGACCAAAGGTCGGCGGTGGGAGCGGCGGCCGGAACCACAGGACCGTGACGAGCGCCCATATGCCGGCGACGGTGCACACAGCCGGGCCCGACAGTGCGCGGTCGCGAATCGCGACCGATGCGGGCAGTCCGAGTGCAAAGAACGCCGGCAACAGCAGTCGTCCGTGCATGTAGTCACCGCCGATCACGACGATGTACACGGCTCCCAGCACGGCCGCCGCCAACATGGCGACCGTTGCAATCCCGACCCGCCGATCACGTTGCGAGCAGAGCCGCAACCCGACCACCGCCACAATCAGCGTGGCCGAAAGCCAGAGGCGGTACGGCGTGACGAAATCCGTGGCGTAGTTCCATCCTTGGCTCAGGTGGAGCCCACCCGCATCCTTGGCGAGCGCGGTGTTCGGAACGATCGTCGCGTAGTAACCCATCCGGAAGATCTCGTACGCGACCGGCAACGCGAACATCGCGGCCAGATCGACGACCGTCCGACGAGGGCGCGCCAGCACGAACCAAGCGACGACGAAACACACCATCATGATCCCCAGTTCGGGCCGGACGAGCGGCGCGAGCCCGATGATGACGGCAAACGTGGCGCGCCGACGCCCGGTGACAGCGTCGGCGCGGGCGACCGACACCAGCACGTACCAGCACGCGCTGAGCCACAGCCAGACCATGCCCATCTCGAGTCCGGAAGTCGCGAAGTCCCACACGACCGCGACTGATGCGATGAGGATCAGTCCGACTGGAACGACGGCGCCGCCGGCGTCGCGGTGCGCCAGCTGCGCGGCGCGACCGGCGAGCGCGAACGCGCCGACCGCAGCGATGAGACCCGCCACGAGCGCTATCCACTCGATGCCGAAGAACGCGCCGAAGAGGGCTCGCCCGACGGCGAGTACGGCGATCCAGATTGGGCTTGTTGCGGCCTCGACCCGTTCACCAGCGTTGAAGACCGGACCGTGCCCAGCGAAGATCTGGTCGAGAACCCGGAAGTTTATGAACGCGTCCTCGTCGACCCAACGGTGGGACCAGCCGCCGATCGCGACGATGGCGGCGGGAAGATAGGCCGGCGCGGCAGAGGCGACGCGCCGCCAGCCTGGCGCCTCGCCGTCCCCAGTCGCCTCTACGGGCGCGAGCACCTCTGTCATCGCAGCCGGATGTTACGCAGGTGTGCCGTCCGAGCTGAGTCGA
>DASQTR010000666.1:0-2792 GCA_035641795.1 Ilumatobacter sp. | reverse complement strand
GGAAGACATCCTGACCACGTGACCGCGCTCGCGTGTCGACAGGGACCAGTTCGACGGGGTCGAGGGCCGCGATCATGACGGAGCGCCTAGTCCCCTGGATCCGTGATTTCTAGGATAGGTCGCGTCATTGACCATGCACCTGCTGAACGCGGAAGGCTCCACCAGGTTGAGCCACGAGGCGTAGGTCGGCGTGAAATGACAGGGACGCGGGGATGGCGCAGCAACCACCGCTGCCCGGGTGGTGCGCGGTGGCCGACAGATTGTCGAGGACGACGTGGATGTCGAGCGTGGGCTCGACGGTCGCTTCGACGTCGCGCAGAAAGGCGACGAAATCCTGCGCTCGATGTTGCGGCGTGCATCGGGCGATCACCTCGCCCGTCGCCACATTGAGCCCGGCGAAGAGATCCAGCGTCCGTGCCGTACGTAGTTGTGCGTTCGTCGCTCGGGCTGACCGAAGTCCATCGGGAGGATCGGCTGCGCGCGTTGCAGCGCTTGGATTTGCGATTTCTCGTCGACCGAGAACACCACCGCATTCGCCGGCGGCGCCACGTACAACCCGACGCCGTCCCGGATCTTCTCCTCGAGCGGTGGATCGGGCGAGATCGTAAAGCTCTCGGTGCGATGCGGCTGCAACCGGAACGTCCGCCAGATGCGGCCGACCATCGTGTGACTGACGCCCGCCGTCTTGGCCATCGAGCGCGTGCTCCAGTGCGTCTCGCCGGGCGGCGTCGTCTCAAGCGTCGTCACGATGATCGCGTCGACCTGCTCGTCGGGTTTCCAAGGGACTAGCCCCAGTTCGACACGCCGCACGCGTTGCAAGCTTCAAGGTTCACCAGCAGCGCGGACGTGGATCCGATCGGGTAGATCGGAAGTTTCCGCTCACCGCGACGTGGAAGCCTGAGCTGCTCCGGCTGAAGAAGGCAGTGGAAGACCAGGATCAGCTCGCGAACGAGCAATTGCCCAATGGCATCGACGGTCCAGCCGCCAAGGTGCGGGATTAGCGAGCGCGCCAACGCGCTGCTGCTCGCGGCCGCCGTCGAGCACCGTTGGACTTGAACTTAGGGCGCCGCACTCACATGGACGAGCACCGCACGGGAATTGTTGATCTCGAACGTCTCGCTGACCTGCACCTCGCCATCCGCGACCGCAATCACGTAGAACGACGCAGTAGGCAAGCCGGCTGGCAGAGTCATGACGGTCGAGCCCGACGCCGTCGCGCCGGTGTTCAATGACCCGACGGGCCTGGCGGCCAGGAACGTGTCATTCGTGTCGAGCGACGCGTTGGTGGACAGGTAAAACGTCGTCGCCGATGCGGCCGCGGCGCCCCCGCCCTGGTTCTTGACCGTATCGGTGACGGTGATCGCGGTTCCCGACACTGCGCTCGCCGGCGCCGAAAGCGCCGTGATGATCAGGTCCGAGCCGACCCGCATGATGGCGGCGGCAGTGTTGTTGGCCTCATTGCCTTCGGCGATGCGACCGCCGGCATCGGCCATTGCAAGCAGGTAGTAGGTGCCGGTTGGGGTGGAGGCTGGGATCTGCACCGTCGTCGACGCCGTATGCGCCCCATTCAGACCGAGCGGTGGCACCAGACGGGTGCCCAGCAAGACGTCGGCGGCGTCGAGCAGGGCGTTCGCCGACAGGTAGATGGCGGTGCTCGTGTCGTCGGCCGGAGCGGCTCCCGGGTTCTTCGTCGTGTCGGTGACGAGGACAGAGCCGCCCGCGCCCACGGGAGGCGGCATGGCGACCAATACGACCAGATCAGCACCGATCTTCACGAGCCCGCCGACCCTGGTGTTGTTGCCTTCCGAGGTTTCGGCCACCCTCGCATCGGCGTCTGCCTGCCCGATGATGAAGTACGCCCCTCCCGTCATCGTGGCGGGAATCGTCATGAGCGAAGAGGCGGCGTTTGATGCCCCGCCCGACAGCGCGGGAACCGCACGGGCCCCGAGGGCTGTATCGCCGGCATCGAGCACGGCGTCGGCCGACAGGTAGAACCTCGTGACCGACGCGGCTGCCGCACCAGCGCCGGTGTTGGTGATCGTGTCGGATATGGCAATCGGGGATCCGGCCGCACCCGTCGCCGGCGCCGTAACCGCTGCGACCGTCAGGTCGGCACCGATGCGGATGATTGCCGCCCTGGTATTGTTGCTTTCGTTGCCTTCTGGAACGTCGCCGGCGGCGTCGGCCCTGGCCACGACGTAATAGGTGCCGCTCGTCAGACCTGCGGGGAGCGTGACGGTCGTCGGCGCAGACGAAACCGCCCCGGTGCCGAGCGCCGACACCGGGCGGCTGCCGAGCAGCGCGTCCGTGGCATCAAATAGGGAGTTCGTCGAGAAGTAGAAGCGGGTCACAGACGCGCCGGCGCTGCCGCCGCCGTTGTTCGACGTGGTGTCCGACACCGCGATTGCCGAACCCGCTGCCGCGTTCGCGGGCGCGGCCAGCGCCGACACGAGCAGGTCGGGGCTCGATGCGATGCTGAGCGTGTAGGGGCGCGTTGTCGCGTTCGTGGCGTCGCTCGCATCCTGTGCACGCACGGTGAACGAGAACGTGCCCTGCTGCAGGGGCGTGCCGGCGATCACCCCGGACGACGCGCCTAGTGATACGCCCGCGGGGAGTTGGCCCGCAGCGAGCCTCCACCCGTAGACACCCGTTCCACCGGTGGCGACAAGCGTCACGGCATACGGCGCCGCCACCTGCGCCTGTGGCAGTGCCACCGTGTCGATCGTGACCGGGCTCAGCACCGTCACGTCCGCGGCAGCACTGACCGTGGTGAGGCCGTCATTGTCGCTGGC
>DASQTR010000665.1:0-4993 GCA_035641795.1 Ilumatobacter sp. | reverse complement strand
CGCGCGCGGAGCGCTTTGTAGATGTCGAGTCGCGAGCCGACGTCCACACCTTGGGTCGGTTCGTACGCCAGGATCACCGACGGATCCCTCAGAAACGAACGCGCGACCGAAACCTTCTGCTGGTTGCCACCGGACAGGAATTCGACCGGCTGGTCGAGCCACGGGGTTCGGATCTCGAGTTGATCGATGAGCTGCTCGACAGCGGCTCGCTCGGCTCGCCGGCGCAGGACGCCGAACCTGCTGAAGCGCCGCAGCGACTGAACGGTGGCGTTCGCCCTCACGCCCAGGACAGCCATCAACGCTTCGCGTCTGCGATCACCGGGGAGCAACATGATCCCGGCGCCCACCGCCTCGTGGGTCGAGATCAACGTCAGCTCATTGCCGCTGCAGACGACCCTGCCGGCGCGGGGAGGAATGCGCCCCGCCAGGGAGTCGAAGAGTTGCGGCTGGCCGTTGCCCTCGGCGCCGGCGACCCCCACCACCTCACCGCTGTGCAATGTGAAGCTGACCGGGCCGAACGACTGGCCCTGCAGCGCATCGACGACGAGCACTTCCTTCGTTTCGCTCGACGGCGTGACCCGCGCCGGGAACGCCGCCTCGAACGGACGTCCGACGATGCGTTGGACCAGCTGCGGTTCCGTCGTCGTCGCGGCGTCGAAGGTGCCTTGGTGTTGCCCGTCGCGAAGGACCGTGACCCGGTCTGCGACCTCGAGCACTTCCGGAAGCCGATGGCTGACGTAGACCACGCCGATACCGCGCCGCTTGCACGATATGACCGTGCGGTGGAGCGCCTCGACCTCATCGGGGCCCAGCGCCGTCGTCGGCTCGTCGAGGAGCAGGACCTTGGGCTCGTTGACGAGTGCCTTGGCCACTTCGAAGAGTTGGCGCTCGGCCATCGTGAGGGTGCCCACGGGCGCATCGGGGAACAGCTCCAGGTCGAGGTCGAACTCGGCGAGCACTTGGCGCGCCCACCTCTTCCGATGCCGATAGGGCGGGCGCCCCGACGCAGCGGCGTAGAAGAGGTTGTTCTTGACGGGCTCGGCATGGACCGACGAGCCGTCTTGGTAGGCCATCGCCAGACCGAGCTTGCGCGACAGCGCCGGCGAGCCGCGCGACAAGGGCTTGCCCCCGATCCGGACGGTGCCCCGATCGGGATCGACGAACCCTGACGCGATCCCGAGCAGCGTCGACTTGCCCGAGCCGTTCTCGCCGACGAGGGCATGAACCTCGCCGGCGCGGCAGTCGAAGCTGACGTTCGTCAGCGCTCGAACGGCGCCGAACTGGCGGGACACGCCCGCCAGTTCGAGCACCAGTGCGTCCTCCATCGACGCTCTCGCGGGGTCGCCTCGGTTCAACCGCCGAACATTTCGGCGAGCACGTTGTCAGGGACGAGAGATGTCCCCGATACCACTTCGTTGACCCGGTCGGGATTGCAGTCGGCCTCGGTGACCTGCCTCATCACGTGCGGCACCACGATCTCGCCTGGAATCTCTGCATCTTGGAGGGCGAGCATCGCCGTGGTAACGGCGACTCGTGACTGGAAGTTGCCCCCCGCCGAGTAGGAGATGTTGTACGTGGGCTCGGCACGCTCCGCCCAGTCGCAGAACAAGGTCTGCTCATCGGTGCGCAGCGCTACGGTGAGGTTCTGCACCGGGATGCCGAGCTCGTCGTACGCCTGCAGTGCGGTATAGAGCCCGTCGGAGTACTCGTAGGCCCAGCCCTTGATCTCGGGGTTGGTGGTCAGCAGGCCACGAACCGCGTCGAGCGCGAACGTGTTCACCCAGAACGTGTCGCCGGTGGTCGTGTCCTCGTTGGCCGGGGGGTTGACCAGCTCGACGCCGTCCGCGAGAGCGGCGGTCGCGCACCGCTGCCAACCGAGGGTCAGTGCGTTCCCCGGTGTGCCGCCGAGCATGGCCACCTCGCCGCTGCCGACGCCTGTGTTGAGCACGTCCGCGAAGCTCTCGCCGAGCGCACACAGATCCTCGCCCACCACCGCGGTGTAGTCCTCGCCGGGAACGAGCGCGCCCTCTTGGCCTGGCAGCCCCACATAGCCTGCCGAGAACGACAGGTACGGGATTCCGGCAGCCTCCGCCTCGGCGACGGCTCCGGCAAGCGCGATACCCACGTCGGGATACCCGACGATGAAGTCGACGCCACTCTGGATCAGGAACCTCACGTCGTTCGCATGAACCTCCGGATCCTGGTCGAAGTTGGCTGCCGTAGACACGATCGAACCGATCTCGGGGTACGTCAGCGCCTGGAGGATCGCCTCCATGTGGCTCACCGAGCGCCAGACGTTGACCGTGTCGCCGCCGCCGTCCGCGTAGCCCATGGCGAGCTCGCCACCACTGCCCGTCTCGCACGACTGTGCACCCCAACACTCGAGCGCCTTGTCGATCGTCGCCTGATCGAGATCCTGGTTGGCCCGGGCGATCGCCGCCAGCACGATGTTCCAGCTGTCGTCGTCCGACGGCTCGACCGGGCCGAGCGCCTTCTCGACGAGCGCTGGATCGGCCGCCGAAGGGTCTTCGCCGAACTCGACCAGTGCGCCGTCGCCGGTCCCGCCGGTGGCGGTGTCCTCGGCGGTTGCCGTGTCCTCCGCGGTCGCCGTGTCTTCGGCGGTCGCGGTGTCCTCTGCCGTTGCCGTGCCGTCGGCGGTCGCCGTGTCCTCAGTCGCTGCCGTGTCCTCCGCCGTTGCCGTGTCCTCTGCCGTTGCCGTGTCCTCCACGGTTGCCGGTTCCGTTGCCGCGCTCGTCGCGTCGGAATCCGAGTCGTCGTCACCGCACGCGGCTACTGCCATCGCACAGATCGCGATGATTCCGATGGTCCTTCTCAGCTGCATTGTGTCCTCCCCAAGGGCCACGAGGGCCTGTTTGTATTCGGATAAATCGCTTCGTCTCGACCGGGCACTTGTGTCTTCATCATCGACCAATGTCGGCCATCGCGCCCGTGATATCCCCTGTGTCATGGCTATCCGGCTTTCGTCGTTCGCGCAAGAGCGTCTCGACCGCCTTGATGATCCGATCACCCGAAATCAACATCCCCCCGATGATCACGAGCCCGAAGACGAGGAACTGGAGCGAGGTGGCCAGACCGAGTGATCGCATCATTTGGTTCAAACCGGTGAGGAAGAACGCGGCCGCGAAGGTCGACAACGGGCTTGCCAGGCCACCCGCCAGCGATGCCCCGCCGATCACGACGGCGGCGATCGGGCCGAGCAGGTACGGCGATCCGATGTTGACCCCAGGATTGCGCAGCACTCCCGCCAGCGCCACCCCGGCGATCGCGTACAGCACGGACGCCGCCACATAGACCAGGATCTGTGTGAGCGTCACCCTCAGACCCATCACGTGAGACGACACCGGGTTGGCGCCGACGACCTGGAAGCGGCGTCCGACCGAGGTGTAGCGAAGCGCCACGATGAACAGCAGCGTGACGGCGACGCCCATCCAGAAGATCGGGCTGACGCCCAGAAACCGGCTCGCGGCCCAATCGGACAGGCCGAGCGGTACGGCGCTCTGGACCGGAAACGTGCGAACGTATCGGCTGACTATTCCGATCACGATCTGACCCGTCGCGAGTGTGACGATCAGCGCGTTCAGCTTGAGTCCGCCGATCAGGATTCCGTTGACCAACCCGATCAGGGCAGCGGCACCAACGGCGGTGAGAATCGCGATCCAGATGCGACTGTCGGACTGCTCGCCCACCCCAGCCACGATCATGGCCGCCAGTGTCAAAGTGCCCGGGGTACTGAGATCGATGCCGCCCGTCATGATCACCAACATCTGACCCAATGCGGTGATCGCGAGCAGAGCAGCAAAGGGCGCGATGGCAGACAAGGCGACGCTGCTGAGTGTTTCTGGGACCCAGATCGCGGCAACCACGACGAGAAGGATCAGAGCGAAGTAGACCGGCATGTAGCGCGAAGCGACGACGAACCTCGTGAGCGCCGCGGACGGTGCTGTGCCCGTCATTGCTGTGCCGCTCCGACGTCGGCGAGATGGCCCGCGGCCGCGGACAGATGTCGCTGAGCCGCCATCGCCAGAGCCCGCGCGCGGGTCACGTCTGCGGTGAGTTCGCCGTGCTCGACCAACGACGTGCCACCGACGAAGACCCAGTCGACGTTCGACGTGTCCATGCCCCACACGACAGCGCCGATCGGGTCGTTGACGGGGGCGATGTTGGGTCGATCGGCCCGCAACAGGATGACGTCCGCGCGCTTGCCCCGATTCAGCGATCCGGTGATTGCGGAGACCCCGGCAACCCTTGCGCTCTCGATGGTGGCGTACCGGATGACGTCGCGGGTGTCGAGCAGGTTGGGGACGCCTCCCTTGCCGGCCAGCTTTAGTTCGAACGACATGGCGTGTTGCACGGAGATGACGGCCCGCATCTGGGCGAAGGCATCGCCGGGGGTGAGCCGCTCGTCGCCCACGCCCAATCCCGGCCGGATGCCACGGTCGATGAGCTGCTGCATCGCGGGCGGGCCCGACCCGTTCGCCATGTCGCTCGCCGGCGTCAATGCCACCGCAGTCGACGACGCCGCGATGGCGTCGAAATCGGGATCGCTCAAACGCGTGCAATGCGACAACGTGACGTCGGGCCCGAGCAGGCCGCGGCGTCCCAGCTCGGCAACTTCTCCCCGCGACGCCGCCGTGCCGGCACGGGCATGGATCCTCTGTCCAGCTGCGCGGGCTCGAGCCCATTGCGCGGCAACTGCGTCCATCTCCGCGTCGACGACGTCGGGCGAGGCGCAGGCAATCATGACGTCCGCGGATGGCGTCGCCCCCGTGCTCGACGAGACGAAAACCGTTCGCCCCCCGGCGTCTGCGTGGGCGGACAACGCGGCCTCGAGGTGTGCGACGTCATCGGAGACGTCGCACCAGTCGACCACGGTGGTGATTCCCGCGGCGAGGGCTTGGAGCGACCCGACCAACGTGGCGGCGTAGACGTCGTCAGCGGTGTAGTGCCCGGCCATGTAGGCGCCCGAGGCGGT
>DASQTR010000664.1:0-3992 GCA_035641795.1 Ilumatobacter sp. | reverse complement strand
GCGCCTGGCACGAAACTGTCGCGCACCGCCCGGTGTCAGGCACGCGGCTTTCTTACGGGTTTGGCAGCTCACGGCTCGGCGTGCCAGACACCAATACGCGGGTCTCCAGACACCAATCCGCGGGTCTCCAGACACGTGACTTGGTCAGGCGTCAGACACCAGTTCTTCGGCTGGTTTCTTGGCTTCTTTCCGGTGCTTGACTACCTCGATCACCACTGGGATGAGGGAGAGAGCGACGATGATGACCGCCGCCGCTTCGACGTTCTCCCTGACGACTTCGACCTTGCCGAGGTAGTAGCCGAGCGTCGTGACGCCGACCGCCCAGAGACCGGCGCCCACGATGTTGTAGATGGTGAACGTGCGGTACTTCATGTCTGCCACGCCCGCCAGGATCGGCGCGAACGTGCGTACGATCGGCACGAACCGGGCCAGCACGATCGTCTTGGGCCCATGACGTTCGAAGAAGGCGTGCGCCTTGACGACGTTGGCCGGGTTGAACAGCCGCGACTTCGGACGATGGAACAGGCTGGGACCGACGCTGCGCCCGAAGATGTAGCCGACCTGGTCGCCGGCGACCGCTGCAATGAACAGCACGAGGAGCACGACCGGCAGCGGCTGGCCGATGTGCGGCAGTCCTTCAGGCTTCGATGCCAGGAACCCGGTGATGAAGAGCAGGCTGTCGCCGGGCAGGAAAAACCCGATCAGGAGCCCCGACTCGGCGAACACGATCGGGGCGACGAGCCACAGCCCGCCCTTCTCGATGATCGTCTGGGGATCGAGCCAGCTCGGCAGGAGCGCGAGCAACGCCGCGATCACGATTTGCTCGTCACACGCTGACGGGAACGGTCTCCGGCTGGCGGGCGCCGCCGGTGATGCTGGCCGGTTGGCGTGACGAGAAGGCGACGGCCGCGATCAGCACGAGCAGCGCGCCACCCGCCACCGAGAGCCTGGCGGCATCCTTGTCTTGAAGATTGATGATTGCCGGGAGGATCAGCAGCGACACGAGGTTCATCACCTTGATCAGCGGGTTGAGCGCCGGGCCGGCGGTGTCCTTGAACGGGTCGCCGACCGTGTCGCCGATCACGGCCGCCTTGTGCGCGTCGCTGCCCTTGCCGCCGTGGTGCCCGTCCTCGATGTACTTCTTGGCGTTGTCCCACGCGCCGCCGGAGTTGCTGAGGTAGTTGGCCATCAGCTGCCCGACCAGGATGACTGCCGCCGAGAAGGCGCCGAGCGCCTTCCAGTCGATGCCGAAGCCGATCACAACGGGGGTGAGCACCGCCAGCAGTGCCGGCGTGGCCAGCTCGCGGAGCGATGCCGCGGTGCAGATGTCGATCACCGGGGCGTAGTCGGGCTGCTTCTCTCCACTCATGATCTTGCCGTCGGCGAACTGGTCGCGGACCTCCTTGACGACGACGCCGGCGGTGCGGCCGACGGCCCGAATCGCGAGCGCCGAGAACAGGAACGGGACGGCGCCGCCGATCAGGAGGCCGATGAAGATCTTCGGGTCGGCGACGTTGATCTGCAACTGGGGCGAATCGAAGATGCCACGCGCGGTCTGCTCGAGCTGCTCGAACTCCTCTGCGGGGAGCAACTCCTTGCCGGCCGACTCGATGAAGCTTGCGAACAGCGCCACGGCCGCGATCACAGCCGATCCGATCGCGAAACCTTTGGTCACGGCCTTGGTCGTGTTGCCGACAGCGTCGAGGCTGACCATGATTCGCGCGGGCTCACCGTGGAACTCCCCCGACATCTCGGCGATTCCGGCGGCGTTGTCGCTCACCGGACCGAACGTGTCCTCGGAGACGATCACGCCCGTGGTGGCGAGCATGCCCATGCCGCACAGGGCGACGAGATAGAGCGCGAACTGGAGATTGCCGTCGCCGAGGGCAAGCGCAACGCCGATCGCGATCGCGATGGCGATGACGGCGTACACCGACGACTGGAGGCCTGACGCTGTGCCCGACAGCACGACGGTGGCCGGCCCGGTCTCGGCCGACGCGGCGATCTCCTTCACCGGTGCGTGGTGGGTGGCGGTGTAGTACTCCGTGAGGCGGCTCACGCCCTGCGCCAGCACGAGGCCAATGGCCACCGCGAGGAAGCATTTCCATCCGGCGTTCTCGGATTCGTTGCCGACGTACGTCAGGGCGACGATCAGCGTGCCGATCAGCGTGAGCACGCCGGCGACGAGGAATCCTCGGTTGATCGGCTTGAGGGCGTTGGTCTCACCCGGCTTGGCACGAACGAAGAAGATCCCGACGATCGACGCGACGACGCCGATCGCGCGGGCGGCGACCGGGAACACGAGTCCGAGCGCCGGATTCATGCCGATCGAGTTGAACGCCGTCACGCCGAGGATGATCGACGCGACGAGTGTGACCTCGTAGCTCTCGAACAGGTCGGCCGCCATGCCGGCGCAGTCGCCGACGTTGTCGCCGACGTTGTCCGCGATCGTGGCTGGGTTGCGGGGGTCGTCCTCGGGGATGCCTGCCTCGACCTTGCCCACGAGATCGGCGCCCACGTCGGCCGCCTTCGTGAAGATGCCGCCGCCGACGCGCAGGAACAACGCGAGCAGCGAGCCGCCGAAGCCGAAGCCGACGAGGATCGCCGACGAGGTGTTCTGGGCCAGCATGATGATCACGGTGGCGCCGAGCAGGCCGAGACCGACCGTGAACATTCCGGCGACGCCGCCCGTGCGGAACGCAACCGTGAGCGCATCGGCCATGCTGCCGGATCGGGCGGCGGCGGCGGTGCGCACGTTGCCGCGGGTTGCGAGCGTCATACCGATGTAGCCGGTGAAGCCGGACGCGAAACAGCCCAGCAGGAATGCCACCGTGCGCGCCAGGCCGGAGGCGCCGAACGACATCGCCACCGAACCGTCGGGCCGAGTGATCTCGGTCGAGGTGAAGAAAACGACCGCCGCGACCGGGATCACGATCAGGCCGATCGTGCGGAACTGCCGCTTCAGATAGGCCCAAGCGCCCTCCTGGATGGCAAGCGCGATCTCCTGCATCTTGGGGGTGCCCTGGTCGGCGGCCATCACCGCTCGAGCGAGGAACAGGCCGACGAAGATCGCGAGCACGGCCGCCGCCGCGGAGAGGATCAGCACGGTCCATTCAGCCGAACCGAGCTCGAATTCCTGCCAACCACCTTCGGCGAGAAGGATTGATGCGTTCATGGGTCTCCTGCTTGGGGGCCCGGCGCCGGTGCCGGGTCGACGGTCGCGACATGCCGCGGCTCGCTGGCGTTCGGATCGACCGGTGCGAGCGGCGACACGATACCCGCCGCGGCCGGTTCAGTCACATGTGACGGCTCGGTCGGGGGCGACGCCGACGTTGTTCTCCTCGGCCGCGACGACGGGCAACGTGGTGCTCGCCGTAGAACCCTCGGCCGTTGCAGGCGCGCCGGTGGGGGTCGTCGTCGTGCCGGCGGCGATCGTGGTGGTCGTCGCCAACTGCTGGTCGGGCGCGCTCGCCAACGCCGCCTCGCCGCGGAAGACCGCCAGGATCGCCTGCATGTTGTCGTTGCTGATCTGGGGAATCTCGACCTTGGCGCCGTCGGACGTGGTGTGCGGGGAGGAGTCGATCCGGTAGGTGGTGACCGCCGCCGGATCGAAGTTCTTGAGGGCGTTGGCGAACTCGAGCATGCGCCGCACCGTCAGATCGGGATCGGTCACCACGTACCTGCGGTTGGCGGTGATCAGCGCCCGCGCCACATCGGGGTCGTAGAGCCCCTCGTCGATCACCTTCGCGAGCACGCGCCGGAGGAAATCTTGCTGGCGCGTGATGCGACCGAAATCCGACGTGGGGTCGGAGACCCATTGTCCGCTGCCCGGCGGGTCTTCGTATTCATAGTGCCGGCTGCGCACGTAGGCGAGCGCCGTGTCGCCGTCGAGGTTGACGCAGCCGGTCTCGTTGACCAGGAACAGCGGCGGATTGCCGTTGCTAGGCGTGTCGCGGGCGGGGTACTGGAACGGGATCTCGACGCCGCCCACG
>DASQTR010000663.1:0-3000 GCA_035641795.1 Ilumatobacter sp. | reverse complement strand
TACGTATCGGGTGGGTTGCAGGCCTGAATCACGTCGATCCGTCCTCGGAGCCGGAGTCGGACGGAGATCAAAAACGTCCGCAACCAGCAGTAGGAAAACTCGAGGAGGTAGCTGCCGAAACCTCGAGTGGTCGGTGGCGGCGCGTAGGTGTGGATCTCGACACCCTCGATCACCTGACGACGGTGTTGCCCACGTCCCCTCGGGCAGATCACCTCGACCCGATACCCCTGGCCTCGTAGCGCGAGACACTCCTGCCACACTCGCCGGTCGAGCGGGACAGACATGTTCTGCACGATGATCACGATGCGACCCCGTCCACCACGCCGACGGTCGAGGCGCCGGGATCGCGACCCGCGACGGCGCACCCTCGGGCGGTCCGCTCCGCCCTCGATTTTCGACCCGATCGAACTACGCATCGGGTGGATCTGGCCGTCGTCCGCCACGGTCAGTCACCCTTTCTTGTTGTGTTTCGTAGATTGTGATGTGTCGGCCCGACGACCGGACACGGAACGTTGTATGTTGCCGCCACTCTGACACGCTGAGCGGTCGGCCGCAATCTTTCACGCCCGTCGAACGGCGTCAAGCGGACCTCGGTCACAATGACGCTGGTCATGGCGTCGGACCGCTTTCGTTGGTGTTCCACAGCGGGGCCACACGCGCTCGCACCCCGAGGCTGGCGAGCGATTCCGTCACCTCTGCGACGTACACGGGGTTCGCGACGACCACGGTGCTGGGTTGAATAGCCGCAATGGCGGCCGGTCGACTGATCACGAGCGAGGTGCCGGGCACGCCCCAGTCGGCCTTGCGCGGGTTGATGTCGACCACACCTGCCACCGCCGAGACATCGGTCATCAGGTTGAGATAGGTCATTCCCTTAGAGCCGGCGCCCCACAAGACGACGGGCCCCTCCTCCGTCCAACGAGCCAGGTCGTCGCGGGCTCGTTCAATCTCGGCGGACGCCTCGTTCCCGAACCTGATTGCGTCGGCCATCACCGCTTCCACGGCACAGCGGTCGATCGTGGGCTCGGCGCGCTGCTCGCTCGATGCCCGGGCCTCCAGCCACAGGAACTGGTCGCCGTATGACGCACCCGAATTCGCTGCTCGCAGGCCAGCCCGCGCAAACGCGGTGCTCAAAGAGGTCGGGGTGAAGTACGAAACGTGCTCGTACACCAGGTCCCACAACGCGCCATTCCGAATCATGCACGAGCCGTTTGGCACCTCCGCATAGACGACTCCGCCTGAGCCGACGACAGCCCGGCGTTGGGCTTCCAGTGCTGCGACGGGATCGAGCAGGTGCTCGAGCACATGCTGCGAGAACGCCATGTTGACCGGCTCCGACCACGTCGTCGGGAACATCCGGGCGGAGATCGTCACGTTGGGATGGCTCGGCGAACCGAGGCGAGCACCGTCGTAGCTCGGGTCGTAACCACGGCCGTCCGCCACCCCGAGTTCGCACAGCATGGACAGGAAGTGACCAGGCCCGCTCCCGAGCTCGACGACCCGACCGCCGTCGAGCTGGTGATCCCGTACGAGCCGCATGGCGAGTTCGGTCGCGTAACGGTTGTAGTGCTCCGAGAAGTGGAGGGTGTTCTCGTAGGCGGCGTCGTAGCCGAGAACCGAGGCGTCGAATGCCCGATTGAACAGGTGACCGCAGTCAGCACATATGACCAGGTCGATGCACCCGCGAGGAACCTCAGCGGAGTGCTCCGGCGCGACCTGGGCGTTCATCAAGACAGGCACGTGCCGAAGCGTGAGCACTGACACGTGCTCCGCAGACTCGCAGACAGGGCATTGCCTGACCATCACGTCAACGGGCGGCTCGTGCGACCGCATCACAGCGCGGCGATCTCTGGTGCGAGGCCGAGCAACGCCAGCTGACTACGGATTTCGTCGACGTACACGGGGTTCATCACAACGACGAGGTCGGGTCGGATCGTCTCGAGCGCCTCGGGTGACACGATCTCGTGGTTCGAGCCAACCATGTAGCGGCCCCACTTGTGCGGGTTGATGTCGACGGCGGCCGTCAGCTCGCGGCCGAGAGCGAGGTTCGTGATGAACGAGACACCCTTGGAGCCCGATCCCCAGACGACGATTCGCCCGCCGCGCTCCGCAACGGCGTCGATCCGCTCTCGCCATGCAGCGACGAGCGTCGCGTAACCCGCTCTGAAGGTGTCGACCCCTCTCCGAAGTCGATCAAGATCGGATTCGAGCTCTAGCGGGGCCCCACTCCCAGGCTGCGTGGACGGCTTCGCGGCGATGAGAAGGTACTGGCCGTCGTACTCGAGCGACAGGTCGAGCACCTCGAAGCCTGTTCGCCGAAACAACCGCGCCAGTGAACCCAGGCTGAAGTATGAGCAGTGCTCATAGTAGAAGTCCCAGAACGCGACTTCGTCGAGCACTCGCTGAACGTCCGGCAACTCGAACAGGACGACGGTGTCCGGCCTGTCACCGATCGCTGCGCGGATGCTGGCCATGAACTCGGTGACGTTGGGGATGTGTTCGAGCGTGTGCCGGCACACCACGACGTCCGCATCGAGATGTGAGTACCGTTCGTCGTAGAAGTCGATGATCCATTCGATTCCGGCAGCAGCAGGATCGTCGATGCGCTCCGGGTGGACGCCGGGATCGATGCCGATGCAGTGACCCGCGCCAGCCTTCGCCATTTCGATGAGGAACTCGCCCTTGCCGCACCCGATCTCGAGCACCGTTCGGTTCGAGAGATCGAAGTCGCGAACCCAACGATGCGCCAGTTCCTGAGCGAACGCCATGAATCGCGGCGAGAAGCCCTGTGTCTCTTCGTACCGTTGCGAGTACTCGGCCCGGCCGGGCTCGAACACCGTGTTGGTCACGAAGCCGCACGCGTCGCAAAAGGCGATACGCAAGCGACCGCGAGGGAACGAGGCGGACTCCTGTGGTGTGTCGAGCAACAGGCAGCTGTTCGTCGGGACGCTGTCCTCCTCGAAGAAGGGCGTCAGCCCATCGCTGCCGCACGCCGGACAC
>DASQTR010000662.1:0-3046 GCA_035641795.1 Ilumatobacter sp. | reverse complement strand
GCGACGTCGACCACCTTGGGGTGTGTCACGAGCACGTTCTCCGCTTCCTGCGGATACACGTTCACCCCTCCGGAGATGATCATGTAGGCCTTGCGGTCGGTGAGATAGAGGTAGTTGTCGGCGTCGAGGTACCCGACGTCGCCGAGCGTCGTCCATCCCATCGGGTGGCGCGAGCTCGCGGTCTTCTCGGGATCGTTGTGGTACTCGAACGCGCGCCCGCCCTCGAAGTACACCGTTCCCGTCTCGCCCCGGGGCAGCTCCTCGCCGTCGTCGCCGACGATGTGCAGGGTGCAGTTGATTGGCATCCCCACCGTGCCCTTGTGGCCGAGCCACATCTCGCTGTTGCAGTACGTGAAGCCGTTGCCCTCCGTGCCGGCGTAGTACTCGTGGATCACCGGGCCCCACCAGTCGATCATCGCCTCCTTGACCGGGACAGGGCAGGGTGCGGCGGCGTGCACGACGCACTCGAGCGACGACACGTCGTGCTGTGCGCGTACCTCGGCGGGCAGCTTCAGCAGGCGCACGAACATGGTGGGGACCACCTGCGTGTGAGTCGCTCGATGTCGCTCGATGAACTCTAGATAGCGCTGTGCGTCGAACTGCTCCATGGCGACGACCGTCGAGCCGAGCGCCTGGGCGGCGAGCGTGAACCGCAGCGGCGCGGCGTGGTACATCGGCGCCGGCGACAAGTAGACCTTCGTGTCGTCCAGCAGGAACAGCGCCCGCTGCATGCCGACCACGAGCCCGAGCACCGATGACGTCGACGCGCCCGGCGCGCCACGCGTCTCCAGCGACTCGGTCGGTCGCGACGGCATCACGCCCTTCGGGCGTCCTGTGGTGCCGGAGGAGTACAACATGTCGGTCCCGCAGATGCGCCCCTCGAGCGGCGCGTCGGACTGCGACGCCACCGTGTCTTCGTACGACTCGTAGCCGTCGACCATGCCATCGAGCATCAGCCGTAGCTCCACGGCGGGTGTGGTGTGGAGCAGCTCTGCCGCCGAATCCGATTTGTACTTCGACGTGATGTAGACCCGCGCACCGCAATCGTTGACGATGTAGGTCAGTTCGTCGGTCGTGAGGCGCGACGACGCCGCGGTGTAGATGAGGCCGGCGTACTCGCACCCCCAGAGGACCTCGAGGTATCGCGGGTGATTCTCCATGCACAGCGCGACGTGGTCGCCCGGCTGCAAGCCGACCGACCGGAACAGCCTGCTGAGCCGGTTGGCGGCGGCGTCGAGCTCAGCGAATGTCTGCGTCCAACCGGTCTCAGCGATTACGAGCGCCGGCTTGTCGGGATGGAGAGCCGCGTACGCACCCGGGTACATGGCCGCGCACGGTAGTGGACCGCGGCCAGGTCCACGTAGAGCGGACGCAGCCCGCGAGTCGTGTCCGAATCGGCCTTGCACGCCCGTTGCTCGGCGACGACGTCGGGATCAGGCGAGGGTCGAAGACGGCGGTGGCAGCGACGGTTCGGTGTCGGCCGGGCCCGGGTTGTTCTGGCTGTCGCGGCAGACGAACTGGATGTAGGCGTTGAGCCGCGACGAGGAGTCGTCGTCCGGCAGGTAGCCCTCCTCGAAGCCTTCGAGCGTGCTCGCGACCGACGACGGAGCGGGCGTGGTGACCGCGGTACCGGGCGACGTCGCCAGCGTGACGGTGGCTCCAGCCGGGTCGGCCTGCAGCGCCGCCAGCACCGCCAGGAAGTCGTTGCGGACCTCACCCGGTACGAAATCGACCATCGCGCTGTAGGCGTCGATGATGATCCGCCACGTGTCGGCATCGGGGGCTGCCGCATTGAGCTGCTCATCGAGGTCGGCGATCGACTGGCAGAAGGGTGACAGGCGCTCAGTAGGGACGGCCACCGTGCGAACCGGGCCGGTCTCGGCAGAGGTGGCGTCCGACTGCGTGTCGCCGTCTGAAGAGCACGATCCTGCCATCAGTGCGAGGACGGCAGCGCCGAGCGCGACGCTCACGATCGTCGCGGGAGTGCTCACGGCGTCGAGTGTGGCAGGATCCGCGTGCAGACGTGTCGGCGGCCCGCGTTCAGCGTCCCGTCGTCAGCAGGTAGCCGCAGAACATGGCGCCGAGACCGGCGAGCAACCCGATGGTCCCGCCGAGCGCGAGCGCAAGCTTGCTGTGGCCGAGGGAGTGAACCGCGGCCGCCGCCCCGCTGGCGAACACGAGCGCGATCTTGATCAACAGTGTGACCTGATACGTCGTGCCGGTGTCGGCGATGTCGACCTCGGTCAGATTCCACAACCCTGTGAGCACCACCACCGCGAATGCCGGCCAGGCGACACGGCCGAAGGCGCGAGCGACAGGTCGCGTCGCCTCGGGCGCCAGCCGCCGCACGCTGGGGACGACCCCCGCGAGAGCGATCTGGCCGCCCACCCACACCGATGCCGCGAGCACGTGCAGGAAGAGACGCAACGTGTCGAGCGTGGGGGCAAGCACGGCAAGTTGCTAACGCACGCGCTCAGAGCGCCGCCAGGACGTCGCTGGCCGGCAGGCTGCGGTCGTCCATCGACGGTCGCGTCAGCAGCGCCCCGCCGAGCATCGACGTCGCCGCCACCTCGATCGCCGCCTGCAGGTCGCGGATGTTGCGAGGCGGCGGGAAGTACTCGTCCTCGTCTGTGACGGTGACGACCTCGACGCCCTCGCGGGGAGCCAACCGTGTCAGCACCGCGTCGACGAGCTCCTCGGGCGCCGAGGCGCCGGCGGTCACGCCAACCGTGCCGGCGAGGTCGTCGGGAAGTTGATCGGCCGTGTTGACGCGATGCACATGCCCGCAGCCCGCCTCGCGGGCGAGCTTCTCCAGCGCCCGCGTGTTGGACGAGTTCGCCGAGCCGATGATCACGACCGCGTCACAGCGCGCGACCATCGCCAGCAGTGACGACTGGCGGTTGGTGGTCGCGAAGCACAGGTCGCTGCGCCCCGGCGTCCACACGTCAGGAAAGCGCTCACGGACGCGGACGGCGACGCCCTCCCAGTCGCGATGCGACAGCGTCGTCTGTGCGAGCAGCGCAACGGGTCGATCGAAATCGGGCAG
>DASQTR010000661.1:0-2928 GCA_035641795.1 Ilumatobacter sp. | reverse complement strand
CCGACTCCGCGGTCGTCGGTGCGAGGGTTGGTATCGACGGTGACGTCGTCGTGGACGTCGTGCTGCTCGACGTCGTGGTCGACGTCGTCGTCGATGTCGTCGTGGATGTCGTCGTAATGGAACTGGTCGTCGCCAGTGTGGACTCACTGGTGGCGGGTGTCCTCGCCGCGCCTGCTCGCTCGGTGGAGGCGCAGCTCGTGAGTAGCGCGCCAGCGATCAGCGCGCCCGCGATCCAGACGCGAACTGATTGCGCGAGCTGCGCCGCCGCAGTCGCGCGAGCATCCGCAAGCAGACGTCGCGTGAGTCGCGCTTGCGCCCTACGGCCGATCGCCGACGTGCATGGTTTTTGCGTCATGCGTCGGATCGTGCGCGGCAGCCTGTCCCGGGCACCAGTGACCGGCGTACCGGGCGCCGCGGGATGTGCCCGGGACGGGTCGAGTCGGCGACCGCTTCAGCGCACGAGCAGCGGCGCCAGCAGCTCGTCGAGCCGGGTGAGCTGCCGATCGGGCTTCCAGCTGCGCTCGTCGAACAACGCTTGCACGGCAATGCCGTCGGCGACCGCGATCAGCCGCTCGGCGAACGCCTGCGCACCGTCGTCGGTGGTAAGCCCGCAATGCTTGGCGAGCGTCGCGATGTGATCGCGGAACTCGCGGTAGGCGGCGCGTTGGGCGGTGGCCAGTTCGGGATCGCCGGCGGCCTGCGAGCAGAACGCGATCGTCACCATCCAGTGCCGCCGGCGCGAGTCGTCGAGCGGCAGCGCGCCCTCCAACGAGGCGCGGAGCTGCGCCGCCGGAGCTGCGTCGCCGGTGGGGCGCTGCGCCCGGCGGTTCGCGAGCGACGTCTGGAACGTGGTGAGCAGCAATTCCCGCTTGTCGGCGAAGTAGTGGGTGAGTGCACCCGTCGTCCATCCCGCTTCGGCGGCAACTTCTCGCATGGTGGCGGATTCGATCCCGGAACGGGCGATCAGACGAGCGGCGGCCTCGGTCAGCTCAGCGCGCCGTTGTTCGATGTCGACGACCTTCGGCACTTCACGACCCCACAGCGATTGACGGCATCATGTCACAACTGTTATATATAACGTTTGTCGTGTCAATCCGCTGAATGGTGAGGGAGGCAGGGGTCGATGGTGCATGTCCCAACACGCCTGTCGCAGGAGCACGAGGTGCCCGTGCGGCTCGGGCCCTCGATCAAGAACGTCCCGGAGTACGGGCCCCGGGTGATGAGTCGCCAGCCCTACACCGACCCGGTCCAGTTCGAGATGGAGCGCGAGCGTGTGCTCAACCGCACGTGGTTGCTGGCCGGCAGGTCGCAGCAGGCCAAGGACGTAGGCGACTGGCTGAGCTTCGAGAGCCACGGCGAGACGATCGTGATCGCCCGCCAGCCCGACGGTTCCCTCGCCGCGTTCCACAACGTCTGCCGCCACCGGGGGGCGGCGTTCGTCACCGAATGGCAGGGCTGCGGTGCGAGCGACTTCAGGTGCCCGTACCACGGATGGACCTACGACCTGACCGGCAAGGTCAAGGGTGTGCCTGAGCGGGTCGACTTCGATCCCGAGCACCTCAAGGGTTTGCGCAGCCCACAGGTGGCGGTCGAGGAATGGGGCGGGTGGATCTGGGTCAACCTTGCCGGACCGGAACAGGCGCCGTCGCTGCTGAGCTGGATCGGCGAAGAGATCACGGTCGACCTCGGCCAGTACAACATGGATGACATGATCCTGCTGGACGTGCTCGAGTGGGACGTGCCGGTCAGCTACAAGGCGATCGTCGACGGCTTCAACGAGATCTATCACACGGCCGAGCTGCACGGCGTCGACAAGCAGTGGACCAAGTCCGCGCGCGACACCAGCTTCTGGATCGTCAACGACCACAACTACATGTGCTTCGTCCCCCGCTACCAATATCGCGACAAGCTCGAGGAGGCATGGGACCATCACCGGTGGGCGATCTGCCACTACGTGGTGTTTCCGAACACGGTGTTCAACTGCAACCCCGAGCACATCCAGGTCTTCAACCCGGTCCCCATCGACGTCGACCGCACCCGCTTCCTGTGTTGGGAGATCGTCTATCCAGGTGACGAGCGGGATCCGGAGTATCAGGACTACCGCCGGCGCATGCAGGAGCACTGGGAGCACCTCAAGGTGGTCGTCGGCGAAGACATCGACATCTACAAACAGCTCGAGCGGACCAAGCGCTCCAGCGCCTACCAGGCCAACATCCTCTCGTCGCGCGAGTGCAAGATCGCGCACTACCACGAGACGATGGCGGCGATGATCAAGGATTGAGCATGGGCGACCGTTTGCAAGGCAAGACCGCCGTCATCACCGGTGCGTCCAGCGGGATCGGTGCCGCCAGCGCCCGGCGGTTCGCCGAGGAGGGCGCCAACGTGGTGGTGGCAGACGTTCAGACCGACCTCGGAAAGGCGATCGCGGGCGAGCTGGGCGACGCCGCTCGCTTCATCGAGTGTGACGTCACCGACGAGGCCGCGATCGTCGCCGCGATCCAACTCGCCATCGACACATGGGGGCGTCTGGACGTGATGTTCAACAACGCTGGTGTCGTCGGCGCCGTCGGTCCCATCGCGGAGACCGATTCCGAGTCGTGGCGCCGGAGCATCGACATCCTGCTGCACTCGGTGTTCTACGGGTGCAAGCACGCCGCTCGCGTGATGGTGCCACAGGGTTCGGGTTCGATCATCAGCACGTCGAGCATCGCCGGGGTCATCGGCGGGCTCGGTCCGCACGGATACACGGCCGCCAAGACGGCGGTCGTGGGGCTGACGAAGTCGGTCGCCTCCGAGCTCGGGCCGAAAGGTGTGCGCTGCAACGCGATCGCGCCGGGCACCGTGCCGACCGCGCTGACGGCGGCGATGCTCGGTGACGTCAACGATCTCGAGTCCGTCGCCGAGCAGTCGCGTCAGCGTTACGGCAGG
>DASQTR010000660.1:0-5941 GCA_035641795.1 Ilumatobacter sp. | reverse complement strand
TGCGGCAGCCATCACGACGGCCGAGGTCGTTCTGACTGCCGCAACCTCCGGATTCCGATCTCGTGGCAGTGGCGAGGACGACCGACGCAGGGATCGCTGCCGCAAAGTGGAGTGCCAGAGTCGCGGTACGTTCGACGGGTGGCTGGTTCCGGAGCGTGACGCGGTCGATGCGATCCGCGACCAATGGGCGGTCGAGCGGCCGGATGTCGACGTGTCGGCGACCGCACGGGCTTAGTCGTGGAGCTGTTGCGAGAGGTAGTTCGCTTCGCCGATCTGGCGGATCGTCTCCTGTTGCGTCTCCAGCCAGTCGATGTGGTCCTCCTCGCTGACGAGGATCCGCTCGAGCAGCGCCCGCGTGGTGTTGTCGCCGGCGGTGACACAGGCGGCGATGCCGGCGTTGAAGCGCTTGACCGCCTCGTACTCGAGCTCGAGGTCGAGCTGGAACTGCTCGGGCACCGTCTCGCCGACCCGCACCGGGTTGAGCCGCTGCATGTTGGGCACGCCGTCGAAGTACAGGATCCGCTCGATCAACTCGTCGGCGTGCTTCATCTCCTCGATGGACTCCTCGCGGGAGTGCTCGGCGAGCCGGTCGTAACCCCAGTTGCTGCACATCTTGGCGTGGATGAAGTACTGGTTGATCGCCGTCAGTTCGGCTGTCAGGACATCGTTGAGCATCGAGATGATCGCGGGGTCGCCTTGCACGCGTTCACCTTAGACGTGCACACCGTGGACCTTGGGCGTCGGCATGCGCCGCGACGGGCCTCAGACCGCGACGGCGACGATCGACTCGTACACGTAGTCGTCGGTGCGGTGCTGGGCGACCATCGCCCGCACGACAGGCTCGCAACCGCCGCACCGTGTCGCCGCGCCACAGGCGTCCTGGACAGCCTCGAGCGTCGTCGCCCCGTGGCGGATGGCGCGCTGAATGGTGCGCTCCCGAACCGCTTCGCAGTGACAGACGATCGCCATGGACTCCGTGCTTCCGTTTGAGTGGCTTTCCCGTTTGAGTAAAGGCCACCTTACAAGAACACGGAAGTGAGGTCAACGCCGACTGTGCGCCGTCGGCGATCGGCAGCACTCGTGACGCGACGCTGCGCCGGTAGCGTGCCCGCCATGGCTACCCCGTTTCCCGCCCTCGACGGATCCGCGCCCAAGCAACAGGAGTTTCGCTCGGAACCCGAGCTCGGCATCGACCCGAACAAGCGCTACACGGCGACGATGAGCACCTCGATGGGCGACATGGTGATCGCGCTCGACGCAGTCAAGGCGCCCAAGACCGTCAACAACTTCGTCTTCCTCGCTCTTCACCACTACTTCGACGGCGTCATCTTCCACCGCATCATCAACGGCTTCATGTGCCAGGGCGGTGACCCCACCGGCACGGGACGCGGCGGTCCGGGTTACCGGTTCGACGACGAGCTTCCGAAGGCCGGCCAGTACGAGGTCGGGTCGGTGGCGATGGCGAACGCCGGCCCCAACACCAACGGCAGCCAGTTCTTCCTGATCTCTGGCTCGAGCGGCGTCCAGCTGCCACCGCAGTACAGCCTGTTCGGCAAGATCGTGAAGGGGCTCGACGTGCTCGACGCCATGCAGCGGGTCGCGACCGATCGCAACGATCGGCCCAAGCAAGACGTCGTGATCAATTCGGTGACGATCGACGTCGCCGACTGACGACCAGCGCCCGACGACCACCGACTGACGACCGCACCGCCGCAGCGATTCCCGCCTCGATGGCGCCCCCGCCCAGACCGACCCTGTCGTTGTCGAAGGCACAGGCGCGTCGCATGGCGCTCGCCGCGCAGGGATTCACCGATCCGCGACCGACAGGACGCATCGACCGGCGCCACCTTCGCCGCGTGCTCGACCGGATCGGCCTGATCCAGATCGACTCGGTCAACGTGCTCGTACGCAGCCAGGAACTGCCACTGTTCGCCCGCCTGGGTCCCCATCCGCGGACGTTGATCGACGACGCCACGACCGCCGGTGAGCTGTTCGAGTATTGGGTGCACGAGGCGAGCCATGTACAGACCGCGCATCACCATCTGTACCGCTGGATGATGCGCCAGCCGCACCGCTGGCCGGCGTTCCGGCGGCTGATGGCCGACCGCGCCGGTTACATCGAGAGCGTGTACCAGTACGTCGTCGCCAACGGCCCGGTCGTCGCCGGTGACCTCAAGCAGCGCGTCGGCAAGAAGGGCACGTGGTGGGACTACGACGACGGCAAGATCGCGCTCGAGGCGCTGTTCTACGAAGGTCGTGTGTCGGCGCGGCGGAGGTCGCGTGATTTCGCGCGCGTGTACGACATCACCGAACGGGTGATCCCCGCCGAGGCGCTGGCGCGGCCGACGCTGCCGGAGCGCGAGGCCCGCAAAGAGCTGCTCGTGCTCGCCGCCAAGTACCACGGCGTGGGAACGCTCCGAGACCTGACCGACTACCACCGGATGAAGCAGACGTCGTGTGCACCGCTCGCCGCGGAATTGATCGAGGAAGGCCGCCTCGTCGCCGCAGAGGTTCGCGGGTGGGGTCGGCCGGCGTACGTACACCCCGACGCAGTCACGCCGAGGCGCGTCAACGCACGGGCCTTGCTCAGCCCGTTCGACCCGGTCGTGTGGAATCGGGAGCGCGCCGAGCGGTTGTTCGGCTTCCGCTACCGGATCGAGATCTACACACCGGCGCCGCGTCGGCAGTACGGCTATTTCGTCCTGCCGTTCCTGCTCGGTGACGAACTGGTCGGCCGTGTCGACCTCAAGGCCGACCGCGCCGGCAGCGCGCTGCTCGTCCAGAGCGCGTGGGGCGAACCGGGCATCACCAACGGCGACGTCGCCGGCGCGTTGCACGAGGAGCTGACTTCGATGGCGGCGTGGCTCGGGCTCGATCGGGTCGTCGTCAACGGTCGCGGCGACATGGCGCCGGCGCTCGCCCAGCTCGCCCGCTGACGGTCGTCAGCCGTCGCCAGCCGTGTCGTCGGGCAGCTGGCTCCCGGACAGCGCCCATCGCAGGCCGCGCACGAGGGCGTCACCGGCCGGGCGGACAGCGACCGCTTCCAGCACCGGCAGCGAGGGCAGCCGCAGCGGCCAGCGTGCCCATCGCGGCAGGAGCGCCACCGCCGCCGAACCGAGCACCGTGTACATCGGTCGGATCGCCGGATGCATCGGTGGTTGCAAGAGCATGTAGCGCGCCGCTTCGCGTGCGGCGGCAGTGCCCTGGAGTTCCGGCCTGAAGGCGCGGATCTGGTCGTGCAACGCGCGCTCCGACTCGGGTGGCGCCGGCACGCCCAGCGCTCGCGCGATCACAGCCATGTCGCGCACGTACTCGTCGCGCTCGTCAGTCGACAGTGGCGTCTCGCCGTAGCGCTGGTGGGCGGCGAGGAAGCTGTCGACCTCGGCGACGTGCACCCATCGCAACAGGTGCGGGTCGTTGGCAGCGTACGGTCGGCCGTCTGGTGCGACGCCGACGACGCGCCGGTGCACGGCGCGGACGCGCGCGACCGCGCGCTCGGCCTCGGCGACCGGCCCATACGTCGTCGCCGCCAGGAAGTCGGCGGTGCGCTGCAGGCGGTGCCACGGATCGGTGCGGTAATCGCTGTGCTCGGCGACGCCTGCCATCGCCAGCGGGTGCAGCGACTGCAACAGCAGGGCCCGCAAGCCGCCGACGAACATCGCGCTGTCGGCGTGCACACGCCGTATCGCGGCATCGTCGTCGAACCAGCGCTCGCCCTCGGATAGGAAGAGGTCACGATGGCGGACGCTCGCGTTCTGGCCGGTGACCGCCCGTCGCACGTGGGTCGCGACCCAGGTGCGCACCGGATCGAGCGTGTTGGTGGAAGCGTCCATTGCGTCCCTCATGCTGGCACGTCGCGTCAGTACGCTCACGTCGTGCCCGACGCCGAGGCCGCGCAGCCCGAGAACGAGACCGCCGGCGCACCACAGGTCATCGACAAGCAGGTCATCGACCAGCAAGGTATCGACAACGGCGGGTTGCTCAATGGTCGCCGCATGCCGTCGTGGGTGGTGCCGGCCGTCGCCGTGTTCTGGGTCGGCTTCCTGCTCGCCGGTCTCGCCAAGCACCTGTGGGCTCGGCTCGACGGCTTGGTGCTGCTGCTGCTCATCTCGCTGTTCTTCGCGCTCGCGATCGAACCGGGCGTCAACCGTCTGGCCCGGCGGGGATGGCGTCGCGGTCGGGCGACGGGGCTGATCCTGCTCGGTGTCGTCATGCTCGTGCTCGTGTTCGTTGCTGCAATCGGCACGTACGTCGGGACGCAGGTCGCCGACCTGCTGCAGAACTCCGAGAGCTACATCATCGACATCGTCGACAACATCAACGACACGTTCGGCACCGAGCTCGACCCGCAGCAGGTGATCGACGACTTCAACGATCCCGATGGGCGGGTCCAGAGATTCATCGATGCCCAGCGTGACAAGGCGGTGAGCCTCTCGCTGCAGGCGCTCGGCGGGCTCCTGCAGGCGTTGTCCGTGATGCTCTTCACGTATTACCTCGTCGCCGACGGGCCGCGGCTGCGACGCATCGTCTGCAGCCGTCTCCGACCCGATCGCCAGCGTTCGGTGCTGGCAGCCTGGGAGCTGGCGGTCACCAAGACCGGCGGATACCTCTATTCGCGAGCGTTGCTGGCCATCGTCTCGTCGTTGTTCCACTGGATCGTGTTCCAGGCGGCCGGCATCGAGGCGCCGATCCCGCTCGCGCTGTGGGTCGGTTTCGTGAGCCAGTTCCTGCCGGTTGTGGGCACCTACATCGCCGGCGTGCTGCCCGTTGCGATCGCCTTCATCGACTCACCCGCCAAGGCGATCGTGGTGCTCGGCTTCATCGTCGTCTACCAGCAGCTCGAGAACTACTTCTTCGCCCCGCGCATCACGGCGCGCACGATGGAGCTGCACCCGGCAGTTGCGTTCGGTGCGGCGCTGGCGGGGATCGAGCTGCTCGGCGTCGCCGGGGCGATACTCGCTTTGCCCGCGGCGGCGATGTTGCAGGCACTGGCAGGACAATGGGGTGTGCGCCACGAGGTGATCGAGAGCGAGCTCACTGAGCTCACGGTGCCGGGACGCCGCTCTGATCGGGCATCCTGAGGCGATGCCAGGCAGGTTCCCAGCCGGAGCGTTCGAACCGGTCGCGATCACATCGCGGTCGGGTTTCGACGAGAGCGTCCACTTCGGCGCTGCCGTCGTGGTCGACGACACCGGTCGGATCGTGTGGTCGGTCGGCGACGCGAACGTCGAGGTCTACCCGCGCTCGGCGTGCAAGCCGATGCAGGCCGATGCGATGCTGCGTTGCGGCTTGTCGCTCGACCCCGAGCAGCTGGCGCTGGCGTGCGCCAGCCACGACGGCACGCCCCGCCATGTCGACGTCGTGCGTAGCACGTTGGCGGCGGCCGGGCTCGACGAGTCGGCGCTCGGCAATACGCCCGATCTGCCGCTCGACGCCGCCGCCGCCGAGGCGATCCTCAGGCAAGGCGGCAGCAGCCAGCCGATCACGATGAACTGCTCGGGCAAGCACGCGGCGATGGTCGCCGCGTGCGTCGTCAATGGGTGGGCGATCGACAAGTACTTGGCACCCGACCACCCGTTGCAGGTTGCGATCACCGACCGCATCGCCGAGCTCGCCGGCCCCGTGTCCCATGTCGGCGTCGACGGCTGCGGCGCGCCCGCCCACGTGGTCGCCCTCGCCGGTGTCGCGCGCGCCTACGCCGAGCTCGCCCGCACGGGCGGCGAGGTGTGGTCGGCGATGACGCGACATCCCGAGCTCGTCGGCGGTGAGCGCCGCGACGTGACGCGCCTGATGCGCGCCGTGCCGGGGCTGATGGCCAAGGGTGGCGCGGAGGGGATGTACGCGGCGGCGCTGCCCGGGGGTCCCGCGGCGGCGGTGAAGATCTCCGACGGTGCCCATCGGGCGTCGGGCGTGGTGCTGGCGGCGGCGCTGCGAGAGGCGG
>DASQTR010000659.1:0-6934 GCA_035641795.1 Ilumatobacter sp. | reverse complement strand
GACGTCGACGCGCTGGCGGCAAGCAACACCGTGGCGACCTTCCTTCCGGCGACCGACTTCTCGACTCGCCAGCCGTACCCCGACGCGCGCCGTGTGATCGACGCCGGCGCGACCGTCGCCCTCGCCACCAACTGCAACCCGGGCAGCAGTTACACGTCGTCGATGGCGTTCTGCATCGCGCTCGCCGTGCGCGACATGCGGATGACGATCGAGGAGGCCTTGCGGGCCGCCACCGTCGGCGGTGCCGCCGCGCTGCAACGGCCGGAGCTGGGTCGGCTGATCCCCGGCTCGACCGCCGACGCAGCGGTGCTCCAGGCGCCCTCGTACACGCATCTCGTCTACAGGCCCGGTATGCAGCTCGTGGCGCTCACCGTCGAGCGCGGAACGCTCGCGTCGACGTCATGGCGCGGCGAATGATTCGCTGACGGAACGCATATCGTCCGCCCACGGGCTCCACAGGAACCAGCGCGGCATGGCGTTCACCAGCGCCCGCGGGCCCGAAACCGAGATAGCTCCGGCGTCGACCGCCTCGCGCCATGTGTCGACGCCGCTGAACACCCGCGCCAGCGCCGGCGTGGTGCACGTCACGACCGCGTCCACCGTGTAGCCGGGGTCCTGCAGGCAGACCGATGCCGCACCCTGCTCGATCACGACCCAGAACGAGCAACGCTTGGGAGCGGTGTGGTCGAACTGGATGACGACTCGGTCGTGCGGCAGCCGTGAGACGTCGACCCGGCGGTGCATCCACCACATCAGCGTGACGGCGTCGACGTCGGTCGAGTCGAGGTTGGAGTACATCCACGCCACGCTCCACCGCCCCATCACGATCAGAACCGGCTCGAGGTCTCTGCCCGCCGGCGTCAGGTGGTACTCGCTGCCGCGCCCGTTCGGCAGCGGCCACGTCTCGATCACGCCCTTCCGTTCGAGGTGCTTGAGACGCTGCACCAGGAGCGAGCGCGAAATGCCGGGTAGTCCGCGGGCGATGTCATTGAAGCGGGTGTTGCCGAGCACCAGCTCACGCAGGATGAGCGGCGTCCACCGGTCGGCGATGACGTCGGTGGCGATGGCGATCGGGCAGTAGTTGCCATAATCGGGCATGTTCCATCGTCGCATACGGCCGGGCGCGGCGCAGTCCAGAATTCGTACCGGTTAGGTCACGAAAAAGGACTAGTCAGCGTGCACGGTCGGCGCGAGCGTGTCCACTCATGACAACTGAACTCGAAGCGAACACCGACCGCGAGGCGCGCCTCGTCGCACGGGCCGCGGAGTGCGGACCCCTGCTCGCCGAGCACGCCGCCCGCCACGACAGGGAGGGTACGTGGGTGGCCGAGTCGTTCCAGCACGTCAAGGACGCTGGGCTCCTCACCATCGCCGTGCCCGCCGAGCTCGGGGGCGACGGGGCGACCATCCGCGAGGTTGCGATGGTGCAACGCGAGCTAGCCAGGTACTGCGGTTCGACGGCGCTCGCCTCCTCGATGCACCAACACGTCACCGCCTTCACGGCATGGCGATACCGGCGCGGGCTGCCGGGAGCGGAAGCGACGCTGCGCCGGATCGTCGACGACGGGATCGTCCTCGTCTCCACCGGCGGCGGCGACTTCACCAGGCCGCGCGGGGAGGCGGTCAAGGTGGACGGCGGCTACTCGGTGAGCGGTCGCAAGATGTTCGCCAGCCAGTCGCCGGTCGGCGACGTGCTCTCGACGATGTTCGTGTACGACGACCCCGAGCGCGGCAAGCGTGTGCTCAACATGGCGGTACCGGTGAAGATCGACGGCGTCACCGTGCAGGACAACTGGGACACGCTCGGCATGCGCGGCACCGCGAGCAACGACGTCACGATCGACAACGTGTTCATTCCCGAGGACCGCGTCATGGCGGACCGTCCGTACGACGTGCTCGACCCGCCGTTGCAGGTGATCGCCAGCATTGGCCTGTCGATCATCGTCAGTGTGTACCTCGGCGTCGCCGAGTCAGCGCGCGACTACGCGATCGCATCGGTGTCGCGGCCCACGGACCCGAGCGTGCAGCGCCAGGTCGGTTTGATGAACAACCGCCTGCAGGTGGCAGCGTGGGCGCTCGACGGGGCGCTGCGCGTGGTCGGCGACGACCCCGCCCCGTCGCACCAGATGGTGGCGGCGGTCATGGCCGCCAAGCGTGAGATCTCGCAGGCCGGCGTCGAGGCCTGCGACATCGCACTCGAGCTCGGCGGCGGCCCCGGGTTCTTCAAGGGCTCACCGCTCGAGCGCGCCTACCGCGACATGCGTGCGGTCAAGTTCCACCCGCTGTCGCCCGAATCGATCCTGCTCCACGCCGGCCGGCTCGCCCTGGGTCAGCCCTGCGACCAGGTGTAGACATGCGGAGCGCGACCTGACGGGTTTCAGGCGTCCCACGTCGCGAGTCCGCACTCGTTGCTGATCCTGTCGACCAACACACATTGCTCGTGCTCCGACATCGTCTCGATCGCGCGCGCGGCGTCGCCGGTTGCGAACCAGCAGAGGGTCGGCACACCGGTCAACTCCGTCATGTCGACCGCCTGGCGCAGCTGGTGCGAGCCCACGATCCGGATGGGGCGGCGGTCGGTCGGCCACCACCGGGCGTCGTAGGTCGCGAACAGCTTCGTGATCGCTCCGGTGCCCAGCATGCGCAGCGACTCGAGCACGTCGTCCGGCAGGCTCGGCGCAAACTCGATCGCACCAGCGCCGAGTACGGCAACCGGGACGCTGACGATCACCGCTGACGCGCGCCGGCCACCGTCGGTCCTCCACATTCCGTCGGCGCGCCTCAACGCGTGGACACGCTCACCGAACACGATGTCGAGACCCTCGGCCAGCGTGGCGATCGCCGGCTCCAGACTGGACGTGATGAAGCAATCGTCGCCCCCTAGCTCGTACGGCTCATAGCCGACACTCGGGGCGAAGTCGTCCATCGACGCGCCGAACAAATTCTCGACCTCCAGCGTCACCCAGTGGGAGACGATGTCGCGTACGACCGGGTCGAGGTCGGAATCGGCGGCAAGTGACTGCGCGAGCGCCCGTTCGGCCGTGACGTCAGGCGCGGCCGCCGCAAGCTGGGCTCGGACGACCTCACGCACACGCGCGGCCTCCGCCTGCACGGTGTCGCCGATTCGTCCTTGGCCGGTCACGAAGACGACTCCGCCTCCCCAATCATCCGGGCGCGCCGAGACCAGCCCCGCCAGTGGATGTCCGATGTCGCCGTGCAACCATGCGGCGCCGAGCGGGAGCGGGATGCCCAGGCTGGTGTCAGTGGCGGCGCGGCCGCCGGCGTGCGGGCGCGCCTCCAGCACCGTCGCGCGGCGTCCGGCCCCGGCCAGCCTCCGGGCGGCGGCCAGGCCCGCCAACCCGGCGCCGACGACGATCACCTCCCCGGCGTCAGATGCGATCGCCGCGTCCGCGGCGCGCTCACCGGAGAACCAGGCCCCGTGCATCGTGGCGGGATAGTCGACGGACGTCGCCTCGCCGGCGAACCACAGACCCGGGAGAATCTCAGCGGCGAGTCGCGCCCTGTGCGCGGACGTGGCGCCGACGCGCAGGTACGAGTAGGCACCGCGCGAATCCGGATCCGAGCACCAGTGCGAACTGACGGCCCGTCGTGCGCCTCGCGCGCTCGTGGCCTTCGCCATCACGACGGCGCGCTCGCCACGGTGGTCGACCTCGGCGATAGTGCGCCATCCGCGCGCCAGGTAGTAGGTGTCCTGGCCGGCTGTGAACAGGTGCACGTAAGCATGACCGCGAGCGGCCGCCTCCGCCATGACACACTCGACCAGGCGGGTGCCGAGGCCGGCCCCTCGCGCCCGCGACGTGATGTAGAGGCTGGCCAGCCACGGGCTGAGTCGCTCGAAGCCGGGCAGATCGTCGGACTCGATCAGCGAGATCGATCCGAGCAGTGACTCCTCGTCGGCGGTGGCACCCTCGAAGGCAATCCATGTGACGTCGCGCGAGCCGCGCTCAGCCATCACCTCGAGCTCGAGCGTGGCGATCTCCCGGTTCCAGATCCGTTCGTCGTAGAGGTATCCGAACTCGTCGTGATGCCAGCCTGCGAGCAGCGGCGCCAACTCGCGGTGGCCCCACAAGGGGACGATGGTGGCGTCCATGGGGGGACCGGGAGGTGCCCGGGCGCATCACTCGCCGGGTAGCGACGAGAGCTTGGCAAGGCCCTTCTCGAAGTCGCCGCCGATCCGCTTGTCCATGTTCATGAACACGTCGGCGATCCGCATCATGAACGACATCGGGCTGTCCATCGACCATGTGACGTCGGTTGCGCCCGGGCCGTTCTCGGCGAGCGTGAAGCGGGTGGTGTTGCGCGACTTGAACGGCTTGACGAAGCTCAGGTCGATGTCGAGCCGGTGGGGCGGGTCGGTGTCCACGATCTGCATGCGACCCTCGCCCGCCTTCTTGTTTCCCTTCCACTCGTGCACGGCACCGACGCCGCGCTCGGGTCCGGAGTACACGTGCGACATGTTGGGATCGAGCTCTTCCCACGGCGACCAGCGCTCCCACTGCCGGAAGTCGTCGAGCAATGCGAAGACTCGCTCCGGAGCGGCGGGGACGACCGCACGGCGTTCGACATGCAACGTCTTGCCCATGCCCGAACTGTAGATCTTTCGGTGCGCGGTACGGTGCGGCGATGGCGCGGATTGCGGTGATCACGGGTGCCGGAACGGGTGTCGGGCGGGCGGCGGCGTTGGCGCTCGCCGGTGACGGCTTCACGATCGTGCTCGCTGGCCGGCGACCTGAGCCACTCGAAGCCGTGGCCGAGGAGCTCGGCGACGGACATCTCGTGATCCCCACGGACGTCGCCGATCCCGACGCGGTCGCCCGCCTGTTCGCCGCGGTCGAGGTGCAGTTCCGCCGGGTTGACCTGCTGTTCAACAACGCCGGGATCGGCGCGCCGGCGGTGCCACTCGAGGAGCTCACGCTCGAGCGCTGGCGCAAGGTCGTCGACACGAACCTCACGGGCGCGTTCCTGTGCGCCCAGCGCGCGATCGCGCTGATGAAGCGGCAGAGGCCGAGCGGGGGCCGGATCATCAACAACGGCTCGATCTCGGCGCACACGCCGCGACCCGACTCGGCGCCATACACGGCCACCAAGCACGCCGTGACCGGCCTGACGAAGTCGATCGCGCTGGACGGCCGGCCGTTCGGGATCACGTGCGGTCAGATCGACATCGGCAACGCGGCAACGCCGATGACGGCTCGCATGGCAACCGGCGTCGCTCAGGCCGACGGCTCGATTCGGGCCGAGCCGTCGATGGACGTCGACGATGTCGGTCGCGCCGTCGCATTCATGGCGAGTCTGCCGCCCGACGCCAACGTGCTCACCATGACGGTGATGGCAGCGGGCATGCCGTTCGTCGGCCGCGGCTGAGCCACTCGTCGAGTCTCACCTCGTGCGCGGTGACGAACGCGAACTGAATGGGTGCGCGAGCAGCACGAGCGCCGCCAACAACGTCGGCACGGCGAGATACGCGATACGGACGTCGAACGCTGCGCGCAGGCTCGCCATCAGCGCCGGCGCCGCCATCAAGGCTGCGCCGGACGCCAGTGAACCGCGCGCCGAACCCTCGTGCGGTGCGGCGGGGAAGCGATCGAGTAGTGCTGTGAGTCTGCTCGGATAGAGCGGCGATGCGCCCAGCCCGGCGATGCCGATTCCGACGATGGCCACCGCCGCGTTGGGCACGACCCAGAGCATCACGAAGCCGATCGCGATCCCGGCCGCGCTGGGCAGCAGGCTCCGGGGCGGCGGCCACGTACTGAGCACGAAGCGGCCCGCCGCCATACCGATCCCCCACGCCGAAGCGCCGGCGGCGGCGGCCGCCGTCGACAGGTCGAGCTCGTCGTGCAGGAACGTGGCGGCGAAGTAGACGAAGCAGAATTCGATCATGATCGACACGGCCAGCACCGTGAACTCCCGCCACCACGCCCCCAGTGGTGGCACCGCCTCCGCGGGATGCTCCACGTCGCGCTCAACAGCCCGCACTGGCGGCGAATCGGCGCCGCTCGGCCGGGCGGTGACGACGACCGCGATGGCGGCGATGCCCAGCGGCACCGCCATCCCCGGCAACCATCCAGTGCCGAGCGCGATCGACAGCCCCACAGCGAGCGGCGCCGCCAGCGCGGCCACGCTCGAGTAGGCGTTGGACCGCATCATCACGCGCTCGGTGTCCCCGGCGCGGATCGTCGCCAGCACCGCCGGGAGCAGCCGGACGAGGTAGGCGGCGGCGATCGACGCCGCCAGCGCGCCGATCGCGCTCACCGCCAGCCAACGCGTGATGCCCATGACGACGAGTCCCACCGCGAGCGCGATCGACCCGGCGATCACACCGAGCGCGTGGTTCGAGGGCGCCGCGGCACGGCGATGGCGACGAACCACGATCAGCCCCCAGACGAGCAGCGCCGCGCCGGGCAGCAGCGGGTACACGCTGGCCCGCTGCCCGATCTCGTCCTCCAACTCCGGCAGGATCGACCCGAACCCGTTGAGGAACCAGCCGAGAGCGGCGAACGCGACGTAGCAGGCGACCACCATCTGCGTCGGGCGTGGGGGGCGGACCGCTGTCGTCAACACGTCGTCGCAGGATAGAGGTCGTGTCGGGGCGGCCGGCTGCGTCCGGATCGGTAGCTTGCAGCGGGTGACCGAGGTGCGTCAGTTCCGCCAGCATCGCTTCGTGCCGCCGCCGGGGTCATGCGAGATCCTGCTCGTGCGACACGGCGAGTCCAGCCCGCACGTCGAGGGACAGCCCTTCTCGCTGGTCGACGGGCACGGCGATCCGGAGCTCGCACCCGAGGGCCACCAGCAGGCGGTTCTTGTGGCCGACCGCTTTGCCGCGAGCGGCGAGCGGATCGCCGCCATCTACGTGACGACGTTGCGGCGGACGCAGGAGACGGCGGCGCCGTTGGCGGCGCGGCTCGGCATCGAG
>DASQTR010000658.1:0-7931 GCA_035641795.1 Ilumatobacter sp. | reverse complement strand
CATCTCGTCGAAGAAGCTGGCATGGCAGCCGATACCCTCGGCGATCACGCGCAGGAACCGGCGTTGCAGGTCGGCGATGGCCTCGTGAAACGCGTAGAGCACCTTCGTGATTCCGGGCACGGCCGACTCCGGCAACACCTGGTCGGGGTACGCGGCGGAGAACTTGCGCTTGAGCGGATGGCCGGCATGGACCGGCGACGCCCAGTTGAGCATCTCCTTCCAGTCGGGCTTGTCGCTCGACGCGGCGGTCTCGACCAGCAGGCCGGTGTAGCCGGTCTGACCATGCGCGCCCGGCACGGTGAACTGCTGCTTGACCTCTGGCTCGAGCGCAAAGAAGTCGCGCAGCATCTCGTACGCGGTGTCGAGCATGTCCTCCGACAGGTCGTGGCGCGTGTACACGAACCCCGTCGCAAGGCTGCGTGTGACGCCGTCGACCACGGCGCGGCGTCGCTCGCCGGTCGAGTTCTCGAACGCCAGCAGGTCGACATCGAGGATCTGGCTCATGAGTTCACGCTAACGCTGAGTCGGCGACGCCACCAGGGGTGAAGACCGCCGGCATGCCTCCCGTGTGGACGAACACGACGTCGCTGCCGGCAGGCCAGCGGCCGGCGACGGCGTTCCCCAGCAGGCCGGCCATGCCCTTGCCGCTGTAGACACGATCGAGCACCCAGCCGCCGTGCCGGGCCGCCCAACGAATTGCGGCGTCGCCCTCCGCTGTCGGGATCGCGTAGTCCTCGCCGATCCAGCCACCGTCGAGACGCACGTCGTCCTGATCGACGAGCTCACGACGCTCGCCGAGCAGCTCGAGCAGATCGCCAGCCAGATCGACGATGTCCGGCAGGCCGACGTTCACCCCCTTGGCGACACCGATCGCCAGCACGTCGGGCACCGCGTGCCCGCGTGCCCGAGCCAGCGCCCGCCCGGCAACGAGGCCGGCGTGTGTGCCGCCGCTCGACGACGTGTGCACGACGGCGGCCGGGCTGATGCTGTTACCCGAGCATTGCTCCATCAGCTCACCGAACGCAGCCGCATAGCCCGCCGCGCCGAGAGGCGTGGACCCGCCGATCGGGATCGGGAACGGAGCGACGCCCGCGTCCTGCAGCTCCTCGGTCAACGCCTCACGTGAGATCTCCAACGCGCCCCACTCGCTGTCACCGACACCCGTGAAGTGCAGCTGCGCACCGAACAGCGACGAGAGCAGCTGGTTCCCGACCGGAACGTCGGGGCGCTCACCCGACAGCACGAGGTGGACCTCCATCCCGAGCACGGCACCGGCGGCGGCGGTGATCCGGCAGTGGTTCGACTGGGCGGCGCCGACAGTGACGAGCGAGCGCGCTCCCGCGGCCCTCGCCGCGCCGCACAGGTACTCCAGCTTGCGGGCCTTGTTGCCGCCCATGCCCAGCCCCGTGAGGTCGTCGCGCTTGACCCACAACCGCACGTCTCCCGGCAGCAGCGGCCCGCGTTCGAGGGGCGTCGGCAACGTGGCCAGCCGGGCCCTCGGCAGGTGATCGAACACGGGCGGCATGCTAGGGCGACCTGCCGCGGGCGGCCGGCGCGCCATGATGGTGACGGTTGCACCGATGCCGACGACTGACTGGAACCCGATCCTCCGCGGCGAGTTCGACAAGGCGTACTGGCGCGACCTCCAGCAGTACGTGACCGCCGAGCGGCAGCGGCACACGGTGTATCCCGCCCACTCCGACGTCTTCGCCGCGCTCCACCTCACCCCGTACGCGGAGACACGCGTGTTGATCCTCGGGCAGGATCCGTACCACGGGAGCGGGCAGGCGCATGGACTGTGCTTCTCGGTCCCGCCCGGCGCCGCGATCCCCCCCTCGCTCGCCAACATCCACCGCGAGCTGGCGGACGACGTCGGCGTCGCCGTCCCCGGCCACGGGAACCTGGAGCCATGGGCGCGCCAGGGTGTGCTGCTGCTGAACGCCACGCTTACAGTGCGCGCCGGCCAAGCGGGCTCGCACCAGGGCAAGGGATGGGAGACGTTCACCGATGAGGTGATCGCCGCCCTGAACGACAAGCCGGATCACGTTGTGTTCCTCTTGTGGGGCAGCTACGCGCGCAAGAAGCGCACACTCATCGACGCCATGCGCCACACGATCATCGAATCACCCCACCCTTCGCCGTTGTCCGCGCACAACGGCTTCTTCGGCAGCCGGCCGTTCAGCCGCGCCAACGCCGCCCTCGTCGCCCATGGCCAGCGACCCGTCGAATGGACGCTCTGATGGGTTGGCCCAACGACGCGCGCTTGCGGCCGCTCCGGCGCCGGTCGCGGTTCGCCGACTTCGTGCTCGACGTGCTCGACGCCTACGGACGCCACCGCACCGGACGCAACGCGTCGCTGCTCGCGTACATGGGGCTGCTGACGGTGTTCCCACTCCTCCTCTTGGCGACCACCATCCTCGGCCTCGTGTTGGAGAGCCGCCCTGACCTGCAGGACGCGATCCTCGAGTCGTTCGTCAGCAAGATCCCCGTCGTCGGTGCGACGATCCTCAGCAACCAGGGCAACCTCACCGGTAGCTGGGTGGCGTTGATCGTCGGTCTGTTCGGCGCGATCTGGGGGTCGTTGCGGGCGTTCGTCGCGTTGCAGACCGCGCTCGACGACATCTGGGAGGTGGAGCAGGGCCGCCGTAACTACTTCGTCCAGCGCCTCAACAGTCTGATCTTCGTGTCCGCGATCGGCGCCGCCCAGGCGGGCTCCGTTGCGCTCGCCGTCGCCGTCGGGCACGCCGGCCTGCCGAGGACGAGCCAGTTCATGCTCACGTTCGGTGGCCTGGCGCTCAACATCGCGGTGGTCGGATCGATCTACCGCTTCATGACGTCGCGTGCGATGACCTGGCGGATGGTGTGGCCCGGAACCGTGTTCACGAGCGTCCTCTACACCGTTCTGCAGTTCGCGGGCACGAACATCCTGACGCGGCGGATGGCAGGTGCGACCGAGGTGTACGGGACGTTCGCGGCACTGATCGTGCTCGCCTTCTGGATCAGCATCCACGGTCTCGTCGCACTGGTCGGTGGTGAGGTCAACGCAGCCGTGCAGCGCCGACGCCACCGCGACGGTCCGACGGCGTCGATCGGCGCCACGGTGATCACGAAGCAGAGACCACCCGCGCCAGTCCGCGAGCCGAGCAATACGTGACGGTGCAGAGGATTTTCGTCTACGGCACGCTGCGGCCGGGCGACGTGCGCTGGCCGATCCTGGCACCGTACGTCACGGGCGACGGTGTCCCCGATCGCGTCGACGGCCGCGTGTACGACACCGGCCGCGGTTACCCAGCCGCCAGGTTCGATGAGGACGGGACGATCGCCGGCCGAACCTATCGACTGCGCGCGGATCGCCTCGACGAGGCGCTCGCGGTGCTCGACCGGGAGGAGTTCAGCGTGCCGGGCGAGTACCGACGAGTCGTGGTTACGACCGCCGCCGGAACGAAGGCGTGGGCCTACGAGTACGGCAACGGCCTGGGACTCGACCACATCGAAAGCGGCGACTGGCTGCACCGCTGAGACGTTCATGTCGCGCGACATGAACGGGCTTGCTACTGGCGGGCGTGGGCGTTCAGCAGTTCGGCGATGGCCAGGGTGATCTTGCGCACCGTGGGGAGGTGCAGGTACTCGTTCGGGCCGTGGGCGTTGGCGTCCGGGCCGAGCACGCCCGTGATGACGAACTGGGCGTCGGGGAACCGCTCGCCGAGCATCGCCATGAACGGGATCGTCCCGCCCGCACCGTACATCCGGGTCGGCTGCCCGAAGGCGACGACGGAGGCCTCCTCGAGTGCGGGCACCAGCCACGCCGCGAGCGGGGGCGCGTTCCAGCCCGACTCGGCTTCGACGCGATTGATCTCGACGTGTGCACCGTAGGGCGGGCCGGACAGAAGGCGCTCGCGCAGTTCGGCGACGACATCAGCCGCATTCGCCGTCGGCGGCGTGCGCAACGACAACCCGAGCGTCGTGTTCGGGCGCAGCACGTTGCCTGCCACGGGGGTGGGCGGAAGTCCGTCGGCGCCGATCACGCTGAGCGCTGCCCACCACGTGCGCGCCAGCAGTTGCTGGGCACCGTCGGGGGTCATCGGCTGCGCCCCGTCGACGAACGGGTAGCGGTCGGCGATGGTGCCGATCTCTTTGGCGGTGGCCTCGGCCTCGGCGACCCGGTCGTCGGGGACGGCGACGTCGCACGTGTCGAGCAGGACACGCCCTGTTGCCTCGTCCTCGACCCGCGAAAGCAGCGCGCGGGCGATGCGGAACGTCGACGGGATCATGCCCGACTCGCCAGAGTGCAGCCCTTCACGCACGACGTCGACGGACAAGGTGAGGTTGACGATCCCGCGTAGCGACGTGGTGAGCCACATCCGGTCGTAGTCGATGCATCCGGAATCGAGACAGACGACAAGGCTCGGCGTGCCGATGCGGTCGGAGAGCGCCTCGACATGAGCCGGCAGGTCCGGCGATCCTGACTCTTCGCTGGCCTCGATCAGCATGACGCAGCGGGCGTGTGCGCCGCCGCCGGCACGCACGGCCTCGATCGCGGCGAGGCTCGCGAACGCCGCGTATCCGTCGTCGGCGCCGCCTCTGCCGTAGAGCCGATCACCGTCGATCACCGGCGTCCACGGGCCGAGCCCGTCGCGCCAGCCGTGCATCTCCGGCTGCTTGTCGAGGTGGCCGTAGAGCACAACCGTGTCGTCCGCCGGTCCGCCACCGGTAGCGGGTACCTCGACCACGATCACGGGCGTGCGGCCGTCGATCTCGTTGACGTCGATCGTCGCGCCCTCGATCGCGCGCGACCGGCACCAGTCGCGCACCAGCTCGACGGCGCGTTGCATGTGGCCGTGTTCCGCCCATTCCGGGTCGAAGGCGATGCTGACGTTGGGGATCGAGATGTACTTCTCGAGCACCGGAACGATCCCCTCCCATGCGCTCGCGACGTGCTGCTCGGCAGCTGATGAGAGAGCCATCGCCGAAACGCTAGGCCAGTGGCGCGAACGAAAATTTCATCAACTCGTCTTGAATTGCCCGGGAACAGGTGCAAGCGTTTACATTTGCGGTTTGGTCGATACGGCCGCGCTGGTACGAACGGATCCACCGTTCGCGTGAGCTTCCTGCGTCGACGACGCGGGAGGGGGAGGAACTACGACACATGAGAGCCACTTGGAAGAGGTCGGCCGCGGCGCTGATGGCGCTGTCGGTGATCGCCGCCGCGTGCGGCGACGACGACGATGACGACGCGGTTGCCACGGCCACGGCCGAGGAGACCGCGGAGGGAACGGCCGAGGGAACGGCTGAGGACACCGGCACGGCAGCCGCCCCCGCCACCACTGCGGCGGAGGCGACCGGAGCAGCCACAGGCGGTGCCGGTGAAGGCCTGTTGAACGGCGAGATCCCGTGCGACCAGCAGTACGCCGGCAAGACCGTCGAGATCCTCTCGCCCGCTCGTAATAGCGACACCGACCCGAACGTCGAGAGCGACTACGTGAACGCCTACCAGCCGTTGATGGACTGCACCGGCGTCGAGATCACGTGGTCCGCCACCGACCAGTTCGAGACCGAGGTCAACGTACGACTCGAGGGTGGCAACCCGCCCGACGTGATCGACTACCCGCAGCCCGGTCTGCTCGCAGCCAACGCGCGCGCCGGTCACCTTGTCGCGCTGCCCGACGACGTCGCCGCCCACGTGACGAGCGACTTCGCCGCCGGCTGGGACGTGTACTCCACGGTCGACGGCACGATCTACGGCATGCCCGGCCGCTCGAACGTGAAGTCGATGGTGTGGTACAGCCCGACCGCGTTCGAGGAAGGCGGTTACGCGATCCCAGAGACGCCCGAGGACCTCAAGGCGCTCTCCGACCAGATCGTCGCCGACGGCGGCACGCCGTGGTGCGTCGGCGCCGAGTCGGGTGTGGCCACCGGTTGGGTGCTCACCGACTGGATGGAGGACTTCATGCTCCGCATCAACGGCGAAGAGGTCTACGACCAGTGGGTCGCCCACGAGATCCCGTTCAACGACCCGCAGGTCGTCGCTGTCGCCGATGCCGTGGGTGAGTACGTCAAGAACCCCGACTACCTCGGTGGTGAGAACATGGTCAAGGCGATCGCCACGACCAAGTTCCAGGACGGCGGCCTGCCGATCGCCACTGGCGACTGCTACATGCACCGCCAGGCGAACTTCTACGCAGGTCTGTGGCCGGAGGGCACGGATGTCTCCGAGGGTGGCGACATCTGGTTCTTCTACCTCCCCAGCCCCGCTGGCGGGCCGAAGTACGTGCTGGGTGCCGGCGACATCTACGCAGCGGGCACCGACAAGCCCGAGTCGTTCGACGTCGTCCGCTACACGGGGTCCGCCGACTACGCGCTGGCCGTCGCCAACACCCGCAAGGAGCCGTCGCCGAACAAGAACCTCGACGTCAACGCCATTACCGACCCGTACCTGAAGGCGGTCGTCGACCTGCAGAACTCGGCTGACGTGTTCCGCTTCGATGCCTCCGACCTGATGCCGGGCGCGGTCGGCGCCGGCACGCTGTGGACAGAGATCACAGCGTGGGTCGTCGGTGGAGATACGCAGACCTTCCTCGACAACGTGGAAGCGAGCTGGCCAGCCGCCTGACGGCAGGGGTTTCTGCCTCTCGTCCATGATTGACGAAGGGGGTCGGGGTGCTCCCCCGGCCCCCTTCTTCGTTTCAGTCGGCGACGACTAGCATCGGATCACTGATCTCATCCCTTGGGGGGACACGATGTGGGAGTTGTTCAAGGCGATCATCGTCGTCACACTCAGCCTCGCCCTGCTGCTCGGGTTCCTGGGCCTGCTGTATTGGCTGGTGTCGTTGCTGCCGCGAAAATGGCAGGAATCATGGCGAGCGTGGGTGTTCCTGCTGCCGGCGATGGTCGCGATGCTCATCGGCCTGCTGATCCCGGCGATCCGCACCTTCTATCTCAGCCTGCTCGACGACAACGGCAACGACTGGGTCGGGCTCGACAACTACTTCGACATCTTCCAGACCGACGGCACACGCCTGACGGTGATCAACAGCGTCGTGTGGGTCACGGTCGGAACGCTGATGACGGTGATCATCGGCCTGACCGTCGCCCGCTACGCGGACGGTCTCAAAGGTGAGCGCGCCGCCAAGTCGGCGATCTTCATCCCGGGGGCGGTGTCGCTCGTTGGCGCCGGCCTGATTTGGACCTTCATCTACGCCGGACCGCCCTTCGACAACGGACTGCTCAACGCCGTCACGGGCAGCATTCCGGGCCTGCCCAACAGCATGGGCGGCGACGGCGAGCGGCTGTGGTACCTCGAGCGCGGGTTCGGCCCCTTCTCGCCACCGGACACGGCGCCGGGCTTCAACACGTTCCTGCTCGTGGTCATCTTCATCTGGGCCCAGGCGGGGTTCGCGATGGTGATCTTCTCGGCTGCGATCAAGGGCGTTCCCGACTCGCTGATCGAGGCCGCCAAGGTCGACGGAGCGACCAACCGGCAGGTGTTCTACCGGGTCACGCTCCCGTACATCCGAGCCACGATCGTCACGGTCGTCACCCTCACGATGATCGCCGGTTTGAAGGCATTCGACATCGTCGCCGCCACTACCGGCGGACGCTTCGGCACCAGCACGATCGCCAACGAGTTCTACGTGACGCGGTTCGTCCAGAACCGCAACGGGCTCGGTTCCGCGCTGGCGGTGCTGATCTTCGTGCTCGTGATACCGATCGTCATCATGAACCGTCAAGCGCAGAAGCGAGCAGAGGAGATGATGGGCGCATGACCGCCACCACCGTTCCCGAGGCGATTCCCGCCCAGCCCGGCGACGAGCCGGTATCGACTGCGACTGTCTACCGAGCACCGGTCGGCCGTTCGCTGAGTACCTCACTCAGCAGTCGCTGGGGCAAGGTCCTCGTCTACGCACTGGTCGTCATCTGGACGATCCCGACGT
>DASQTR010000657.1:0-7295 GCA_035641795.1 Ilumatobacter sp. | reverse complement strand
GCCAAGTCCCGCCACAATCCCGAGCTGACGCCCGATCATCTACTGTCGCGCTCGCCGGGCAGGACGGCACGATCGTCGCCCCTGTGCTCGCCAAGCTCGGCCAGTCGCCCGGCATGGTCCGCGACAAGGCGCTGGCCGCCGTCGAGCGGCTGCCGAGCGCGATCGGTGGAGACGAGCCGAGGCTGTCCCGCGAGCTGAACGTCGTCGCCGACCGCGCCGAGCAGTACCGCAGGGACCTCAAGGACGACTACGTGTCGGTGGAGCATCTTCTGCTGGCGATGAACGACCGCCTCAACGTCGGCAGCGAGGAACTGCTGGGCGTGCTGCGCGAGGTCCGCGGCAGCCACCGCGTGACCGACCAGAACCCGGAGGAGAAGTTCGCCGCGCTCGAGAAGTACGGGCAGGACCTCACCCGCCGTGCGGCCGAGGGAAAGATCGATCCCGTGATCGGGCGCGACGACGAGATTCGCCGCGTCATCCAGGTGCTCTCGCGGCGCACGAAGAACAATCCGGTGCTGATCGGCGAACCCGGTGTCGGCAAGACAGCGATCGTCGAGGGCCTCGCCCGTCGCATCGCCGATGGCGACGTTCCCGAAGGACTGAAGGGTAAGCGCCTGATCGGGCTCGACATCGGCTCGATGATCGCCGGCTCCAAATATCGGGGCGAGTTCGAGGAACGGCTGAAGGCCGTGCTCAAGGAGATCACCGATGCCGCCGGCGAGGTGATCACCTTCGTCGACGAGCTGCACACGATCGTCGGCGCCGGCGGTGCCGAAGGCGCGATGGACGCCGGCAACATGATCAAACCGATGCTCGCCCGCGGCGAGCTGCGCATGATCGGCGCCACCACGCTCGACGAGTACCGCAAGCACGTCGAGAAGGACGCCGCTCTCGAGCGCCGCTTCCAGCAGGTGTACGTGGGCGAGCCATCGGTCGAGGACACGATCGGCATCCTGCGCGGGCTCAAGGAGCGCTACGAAGTCCATCACGGTGTTCGCATCCAAGACTCGGCGCTCGTCGCCGCAGCGGTGCTGTCGAACCGCTACCTGACCAACCGTTTCCTCCCTGACAAGGCGATCGACCTGGTCGACGAGGCGGCCTCCAAGCTCCGCATCGAGATCGACTCCATGCCGACGGAGATCGACATCGTGGAGCGCCGCATCCTGCAGCTCGAGATCGAACAGGTCGCGCTCGAGAAGGAGAGCGACACCGCGTCCCGCGAGCGGCTCGAGGCGCTGCACGACGAGCTCGCCCAGCTCAACGTCGAACGCAACGAGATGAAGCAGCACTGGGAGGCCGAGAAGCAGGCGATCGACGCCATCCGCAACCTGAAGGAAGAGCTCGAGCAGCTGCGCACTCAGCTCGAGCGCGAGACCGACCTCAATGTCGCGGCCGAGATCCGGTACGGGCGCATCCCCGAGCTCGAGCGCCGCGTCGACGAGGCCACCAAGCATCTCGACCAGCTCCAGACCGGCCGCCGCATGCTGAAGGAGGAGGTCGACGCCGAGGACATCGCCGAGGTCGTGTCGAAGTGGACGGGCGTCCCGATGACTCGGTTGATGGAGTCGGAGATGGCCAAGCTGCTCCATCTCGAGCAGTCGTTGCACCAGCGCGTGATCGGCCAGGACGACGCCGTCGAGGCGGTCGCCAACGCGATCCGACGTAGCCGCGCCGGCCTGTCCGATCCCAATCGGCCGATCGGCTCGTTCATGTTCCTCGGCCCGACCGGCGTCGGCAAGACCGAGCTCGCTCGGGCGCTGGCGGAGTTCCTGTTCGACGACGAGCGGGCGATGGTCCGCATCGACATGGGCGAGTACATGGAGAAGCACTCGGTCAGCCGGCTCATCGGCGCGCCCCCCGGTTACGTCGGCTATGACGAGGGCGGCCAGCTCACCGAGGCCGTCCGCCGCCGGCCGTACAGCGTGGTGCTGCTCGACGAGATCGAGAAGGCCCACCCAGACGTGTTCAACGTGCTGCTGCAAGTGCTCGACGACGGGCGCCTCACCGACGGGCAAGGGCGCACGGTCGACTTCACGAACGCCGTACTCATCATGACGTCGAACCTGCAGGGCGACCCGAACCAGTTCTTCCGCCCCGAGTTCATCAACCGCATCGACGACATCATCCGCTTCCGATCGCTCACCGAGGAAGACCTGCGCCGGATCGTCGAGATCCAGCTCGAGCGGCTGCGCCAGCGGCTCGCCGAGCGTCGGATCACGCTGGCCGTCACCGACGAGGCGATGGCGCTGCTGGCCCGGGTCGGGTACGACCCGGCGTTCGGGGCACGGCCGCTCAAGCGCGTGATCCAACGCGAGATCGGCGATCGAGCGGCGTTGCTGGTCTTGGAGGGCAGGGCCACGGAGGGCTCCACGATCACCGTTTCGGCCGCCGCCGCCACCGACCTGGAGGGCGAAGCGCTCCGCGTCGACGTCGCCGACTAACCGTTGGTTCGTCACCCGTTGAGGTGACTGATTTTGCCGAAAGTTGACGTCGGTTTGGCGCCACGCTCACATGATGGCGGCAATACTGCTCTCGTTTCCTTCCGCTCGCCGTCTCCAGGGCTCCCGCCTCCTGGAGGCGGCGATTGGTTTTCCGGGCCGGTTGATTGGAGCCGTTTCCCCAGCTCAGCGGGCTGAGCTGACCAGCGGCCGGTCGATCCGCTCGTGGTCGCCACGCACGAGACGGAACCGGATCCGCAGCGGTTGATTGCCGACGACGTCGAGCGAGGCACCGTCGACCTGCGCCAGGCGGCGGGCGAGCGCCAATCCCCGCCCGTGCTTGGCGGCGGGGTCGACCGGGCCGTCGAACACGGTTCGCAGACGATCGAGGGGCATCCCCTTCCCCTGATCGATGACGACCACAGAGGGACCGTCGATCATCAGCGTCACCGCCCCGTCGCCGTGGCGCAGGGCGTTGTCGATCAGGATGTCGATCACCTGGCCGGCGAGCCCCATCGTCCCCACGACGAGAGGCGCCGGCGAGGCGGTGATCACCGACAGGTGGCGACGCACGGAGCTGAAGCGGGGCTGCCATTCCATGGCGTGGTGGTTCACGAGTGCAGTGAGGTCGAACGGAACCCGTTCCTGCGTCGAACGATTGCGGGCCGCCTCCAGCAATTCGTCGATCGTGGCGTTGAGCTGGTCGGTCTGGGCCAACCCGGCCGTGGCCTCGGTCACCACATCGCGCTCGGGCCGCATGCTCAGGATCTCGAACCGCATGGCGATCCCGGTGATGCCGGTGCGCAGTTGGTGCGTGGCGTCGGCGGTGAAATGGCGCTCGTTGGCGAGCATCGTGTCGACGCGCTGCGAGCTGCTCTCGAGCGCGGTGCCGATGTCGTCGATCTCGGGGATGTGCGTCTTCACCATTGGAGGCGTGCTGAAGTCGCCGTCGCCGAGGCGGGCGGCGCGCGCGGCCAGCCGCTCGAGCGGGCGTGCCAGCTGGTGCCCCTGCACGGCCGCCAATCCTGCGGCGGCGAGGATCGCGCCGGCGGCGAGGATCAGCAGGATGTTGAGCTGGTCCCGGAACTGCTCGTCGAGCGGGTTCACGTCGGTGCTCACGATCGCTCGCGTGCCGTCGACGGCGATGCCCGTCGCCATGCGCGTCGAGGCAACGCCCTCGGGCATCTCGTTGTAGACGATCTCATTGTCGACCGTCACGATGCGCACGCCGTCGGACGGACCGAGGTACGCCGCGGCCGACTCGTAGTCCGGCCGACGACCGTTGTTGATGTCGTTCGAGATGGAGTCGGCGATGTTGGTCGCTTGCTCCTGGAGGCGCGCCTCGAGTTGCTGCTCCGCGGCGTCGTACACGATCAGACCCACCGGGACGGCGAGCGCGCCCAACACGACCAGAACGATGGCGATCGTTGAGATGACGAGGCGACGCCGCACGTCTTCTTCCGGCTCGGGCCTATCCTTCGAATCGGAAGCCGACGCCGCGCACCGTGACGATCAGCTGCGGCGGATCGGTGTCGTCGCCGATCTTGCGCCGCAGTGTGGAGATGTGCGTGTCGAGGGTGCGTGTCGAGCCCCAGTAGTTCTCGTCCCACACCGCGGCCATGATCTGCTCCCGCGTGAACGTGGCGTCGGGGCGGCTCATCAACAGCGCCAAGAGGTCGAACTCCTTCGACGTCAGTTCGAGCTCGGTGCCGTTTAGGTAGGCGCGGCGCGATTCGGTGTTGACCCGCAGCGGTCCGCCGCTCAGCTCGCGCGGCATCTGATGGGCGGCCTCGGCGACCCGCATGCGGGCGCGGATGCGGGCGACAAGCTCGGCCAGGCGGAAGGGCTTGGGCACGTAGTCGTCGGCGCCTGCCCCGAGCCCGACGATCACGTCCATCTCCTCGGCCCGTGCGGTGAGCATGATCACGGGCAGCTCGGGACGGTCGTCGCGGATGCGGCGGCAGACGTCGAGGCCGTCGATGTCGGGCAGTGTGAGGTCGAGCAGCACCAGGTTCGGCTTACCCGTGGCGACCGCGTCGAGGCCGGCGTTTCCGGTCGGGGCGTGGATGACATCGAAGCCCTCGGTCGACAGCACGCGGAGGAGCGGCTCACTGATGCGCTCGTCGTCTTCCACCAACAGGATCGTTGCCACGCCCTTGACCTTATTTCACCGGGACTGCTGTCGCACGCGCGCTGGCATGGACAGAGTGGCGACTGGTCATTCCTGTCGCCGCCGGATCGCGGCGGCGTGGGCCGGGAATCCCTCGTGGTCGGCGAGCGCGATGACCGACGGCGCGAGCCGGGCGAGGGCGGCGGCGTCGGCCCGCGCGACGGCCGTGCGTTTCAGGAACGTGGCGGCGGTGATCCCGGAACTGACATGGGCGAAGCCGCTCGTGGGCAAGGACGCCGGGCAGCCGATCACGAAGTTGGCAGCGCTGAATGGCGTGTGCTGGCCGATCAGGATCTCGCCCGCGTTCACGATGCCCTCCACGACGTCGTCGACGCGGTCGTCGGGGACCGCGACCTGGAGATGCTCGGGTGCGTAGCGGTTGACGATCGCCACCGCCTCGTCGAGCGTGTCGACGACGACGGCACCGCCGTTCTCCCCGAGCGCGGCGCGGGCGGCCTCGGCCCGCCGCTGCGGCAGCGCCGCGACTTGGCGGGTCAGCTCCGCGTCGGTGTGATCGGCGAGCTCCGCGCTGGTGGTCAGGAGCACTACCGACGTATCGGTGCCGTGCTCGGCCTCGATCAGCAGGTCGGCGGCGAGCCGCTCCGGATCGGCACCGCCGTCGGCGAGCACCACGCTCTCGGTCGGTCCGAGCAGCATCATCGTGGCGACCCCGTAGCGCTGCATCTCCACTTGGGCGAGCGTGACCGCCGGCGAGCCGGGGCCGACGATCTTGCGCACAGCGGGAATGCTCTCTGTGCCGAAACCGAGGGCGGCGATGCCCGCCGGGCCATTGACGCGGAACACCTCGCGCTGGCCGAGCTTGCGGCACACGACGAGCACCGCCGGGTCGACCTCGCCCCGACCATCCGGGACCGGTGGCACGACGGCGACGATGTGCGGCACGCCCGCGACGATCGCCGGCACGAGCAGTTGGTACATGACGCTCGGGTAGCTCGCCTTGCCGGATGGGGTGAACAGCCCGGCCGATGCGATCGGCGTGACCTTCTCGCCGACGGTCAGCCCCGGATCGGACTCGAACGACCAGTCACGCACGCGCTCGCGCTGCTGCTCGTTGAAGGCGCGCACGTGGGCGATCGCGTCGTCGATCGCCCGGTCGACGTCGTCGTCGACCCGCGCTGCCTCGATCTCGTCGTCCGTGACGCGCAGTGCCTCCGGCGTGATGTCGATCCCGTCGAAGCGCGCCAGTGCGTCGCACACGGCAGCATCGCCGCGCCGGCGGACGTCCTCGATCAGCTCGACGATGGATGCACGCAGCCCGGGATCGAAGATGGCGTCGAGACCGCGTGCCAGCAATGCCGCCTGCTCGTCGTCCGTCATGTCGTCCCATCGCCGGATGCGCATCACCGCCACGAGAGTCACGGTACATCCGGCGTCTGCCTCCGCGAAGCGGTACTTTGCGCCAAGCGTTGCTACGCGCGGCCGGCGTCGGAGACATTGGCAGCCAACACCGGCGGTTAGAGTCAGCGCACGTTCCAGTCCGTGTCTTGGGAGCGTGTGCATGCCCGTCACCGTCGTCGTCGGCGCCCAGTGGGGTGACGAGGGCAAGGCGAAGATCATCGATCTGCTCGCCAAGGAGCACACCTACGTCGTGCGTTACCAGGGCGGCCACAACGCGGGCCACACCGTGGTCGTGGGAGGGGAGCGGTACGCCCTCCAGCTCGTGCCGAGCGGGGTGCTCTACCAGCACGTGATCCCTGTTATCGGCAACGGCGTCGTCGTCGATCTGCCGACACTGTTCCGCGAGGTCGACGCGCTCGAGGCGCGCGGCGTGTCGTGCGCCGACCTGAAGGTGTCCAGCCGGGCGCACCTGATCTTTCCCTGGCACCAGGCGCACGACGCCATTGCCGAGGCGATGCGCGGCGACGACAAGATCGGCACCACGCTCAAGGGGATCGGCCCGGCCTACGCCGACAAGGCGCGCCGTGTCGGCGTGCGCGCCGGGGAGGTGGCCGATCTCCGCGCCTTCGCACGCACCGTGCGGGCGCGGGCGATCGCGGAGAACACGCTCATCGAGCAGGCCGGCTCCCAACCGCTCGACGTCGATGAGATCGTCGACCGCTTCACCCAGTTCGGCGCCCGGCTGCAGCCGTACGTGTGCGACACGGTGACGCTGCTGCACGACGCCGTCGCCGGCGGTTCCCACGTGCTGCTCGAGGGCGCCCAGGCGACCTTCCTCGACCTCGACCACGGCACCTACCCGTACGTGACGTCGTCGAATCCGACCGCCGGTGGCGCCTGCGCCGGCAGTGGGCTCGGCCCGCGCCACCTCGACCGGATCGTCGGGATCACCAAGGCGTACACGACGCGCGTCGGAGCGGGGCCGTTCCCCACCGAACTGCTCGACGCCGACGGCGACGCGCTGATCGAGGTCGGTCACGAGTTCGGCACCGTCACCGGTCGCCGGCGGCGGGCGGGTTGGCTCGACTGTGTGATGCTGCGCCACGCCGTACGACTCAACAGCCTGACCGAGTTGGCGCTCACCAAGCTCGACGTGCTCGACGGGTTCTCGTCGGTCAAGGTGTGTGTCGGGTACAGGGTCGACGGCCGGACGCTCGACGCCTATCCCGACCGGTCGGACGTACTGGCCCGTGTCGAGCCCGTGTACGAGACACTCGCCGGCTGGTGCACCAGCCTCTCGACGACACGCGAGTCCGGAGGTTTGCCGG